>CALQLM010000116.1 GCA_943331415.1 Bifidobacterium breve | reverse complement strand
GATGGCGAAATGCTGGAGGCCGTCCGCCAGGCCATCGGTGCCGACAGTCTGGTCTACATCTCCCAGCAGGCCATGATCGCGGCAACCGAGCAGCCGGCCAGCCGGTTGTGCTGCGCCTGCTTCGACGGCAACTATCCGATCGAGTTGCCCGGCGCGACCGCGCTCGGCAAGAACGTGGTGGAGAACATGCTGGCCGCCGTCCAGGCCGATAATGACAACGTCTCGGCGCTGAGCCGGCCCTGAAATGTGCCGGGGCTCAGCTCACCGCTGAGGTGATTCGTCGCACCCGACGATCCAGCGCCATGGCCTCTAGCGGCCGTCCGGCGAACCAGTACATCCTGCCCAGCAATCCGCGCGGGTAGAAGATCGCCTGCTGTTCATAGCGGCTTCCGTTGCCCTCAGGCGTGACGCGCATCTCCAACCAGCGGTCGCCGGGGCCGCGTCGTTCGGCGCGTAACTTCAGAACCCGCCCGGGTTCACGTTCCTCGACCCGCCAATGTGCCGGGATGCTGCGCTCGACGGCCTTCCACAATTGCTCGGGACTGACCGACGTGTGCCGGGCGCGGGTATCGGTGAACACCACCTCGCCGGCCCACTCCGGATCACTGGGCAGGTTCGCGGCGGTTCCGGTGTTCCAGGTGGTCTCCACATCGCCGCGGGCGATCCGTTCCAGTGCCAGCGACACCGAGCGCTTGTAGGGCGTGAGACCTGCCTCCGGCGGCGGGATGATCGTATCGATGTCGTGGTTGTCCATCACCGCATCGCAGTGCAGCGACTCCACCAGCGGCCGGGCCAGACCGGTGGGGATCGGCGTGACCAGTCCCACCCAGAGCGAGGCGATGCGCGGGGTGAGCACCGGCAGCACCAGGATGCGGCGTGGCCGCAGTCCGGCGACCTGGGCGTAGATCTGCATCATGTCGCCGTACTCGAGGACGTCGGGTCCGCCGATGTCCCATTCCCGGGATTTCGGAACCGGGCAGGTGGCCGCCGCAACCAGGTAATAGAGCACATCGCGGATCGCGATCGGCTGGATCTTGTTGTGCACCCATTTCGGGGTGGTCATCACCGGCAACCGGTCGGTGAGATGGCGAACCATTTCAAAGGACGCCGAACCTGAGCCGACGACGACTCCGGCCTGAAGCACGATGGTCTCGATCCCCGAGGCGATGAGGATATCGCCGACGGTGGTGCGCGACGACAGATGCTTGGACAGCTCCATACCCGCGGGGTGCAGGCCGCTGAGATAGATGATGCGCCGCACCCCGGCCTTGCGGGCGGCGTTGACGACGTTCTCGGCCGCGCGACGCTCCTCGGTGGCGAAGTCCTTGGAGAACCCCATCGAGTGGACGAGGTAGTACACGACGTCGACGTCGTCGAAAGCCGCCTCGAGTGAGGCCGGGTCGTTGAGGTCACCGCGGGCGACCTCGATACGGTCTCGCCACGGGACAGTCGCCAGCTTGTCGGGTGTGCGGGCCAGGGCACGAACCGCGAACCCGCTGTCCAGAAGCCGGGGCACCAGACGCCCGCCGATATAACCCGTGGCGCCGGTCACCAGGCACCGAAGCCGTTCAACAGCCACTACTACCTCAATTCCTGCCGATCATCATTGAACCCGTTGTTCCCACCGTGCACACCGCCGTCGGTCGCGATGTCACACCGCCGTCAGGGAATCGGGCAGTTCTACGGTTCCGGCACCTCCACAGATAGCGGCATACCGCCCGGATCGATGGAGACGACCTCCTTCATGGGGGTGCCGCCGGCATCCAGCGCGCAACAATGGCCGGAGTCCTCATGGCTTTCAGGGTGTCACAGTCCGAACCGGCGGTACCGCGGATTGCGCCGGGTTAGCGTTTCCCCGGTGACCACGATGTTCCTCGCGACGCCCGCTGAACCCGCACAATAAGGGCCATGACGTTTCGCGGATGGCCCATCGAGGCGGTCGAGTTCTACGAGGGTCTTCAGGCGGATAACTCCAAGGTGTATTGGCAGGCGCACAAGGAGGTTTACCAGCGGTACGTCCGTGCTCCGATGGAAGAGTTGCTGGCCGAGCTGGCCGCCGAGTTCGGTCCCGGCACGCTGTTCCGGCCCTACCGCGACGTTCGGTTCAGCGCCGACAAGACGCCGTACAAGACCAATTGCGCGGCCCGGATCGGCCAGGGCTACGTGTCGTTCTCCGCCGACGGACTCTCCGCGGGTGCCGGCCTGTACATGCCTGACCCGGCGGCACTGAAGCGCTACCGAACGGCCGTGACCCGAGAGAAGTCAGGCACCGAACTCGCGGCGATTGTCGAGGCCCTGCACAAGGCCGGCTACCAGACCATGGCCCATGAGGTGCTCAAGACCGCACCGCGCGGAGTGCCTATCGACCATCCACGGATCGACCTGCTCAGGCATAAGGGCATGGCGATGATGAAGACCTGGCCGGTGGGTGCCTGGCTCGGAACTGCCGCGGCCAAGCAGCGCGTGGTCACGACGTTGCGTGCGGCGGCGCCGTTGGGCGAATGGCTGACCCGCAACGTCGGTTGACCGGTGCCGGGCATCTGCCGGTAGCCTTAGCGCCGATGAGCGAGGAAGACGGCCGTATCTCCTACGCGGGGGCCGGAGTGGACATCGAGGCCGGCGATCGAGCGGTCGAGTTATTCAAACCACTGGCCAAGCGCGCCACCCGCCCCGAGGTGCGCGGTGGTCTGGGTGGTTTCGCAGGCCTGTTCGCACTGCGGGGGGGCTACCGGGAGCCGATCCTGGCCGCGTCCACCGACGGGGTGGGTACCAAACTGGCCATCGCCCAGGCCATGGACAAACACGACACCGTGGGGCTGGATCTGGTCGCGATGGTTGTCGACGACCTGGTGGTCTGCGGTGCTGAGCCGCTGTTCCTCCAGGACTACATCGCGGTCGGGCGCACCGTCCCGGAGCGGGTCAGCGCGATCGTCTCCGGTATCGCCGACGGGTGCATTCTCGCCGGCTGCGCACTGCTCGGCGGTGAGACCGCGGAGCATCCAGGCCTGATGGAGCCTGACCACTATGACCTTTCCGCCACCGGAGTCGGCGTTGTCGAGGCCGACGATGTGCTGGGACCGGAACGGGTCCGGCCCGGCGACGTTCTGATCGCGATGGGTTCCTCAGGCCTGCATTCGAACGGATACTCCCTGGCCCGCAAGGTGCTGTTGGAGATCGACCGGATGAGTCTGGCCGGCCACGTCGAGGAGTTCGGTCGCACCCTCGGTGAGGAGTTGCTCGAGCCGACCCGAATCTATGCCAAGGATTGTCTGGCGCTGGCGGCCGAAACCCAGGTCCGCACCTTCTGTCATGTCACCGGCGGCGGATTGGCCGGCAACCTCGAACGGGTCATCCCGAACGGATTGATTGCCGAGATCGACCGCGGAAGCTGGTCTCCCGCTCCGATTTTCGGACTGATCGCCCAGCGTGGCCGGGTTGAGCGTGCCGAAATGGAGAAGACCTTCAACATGGGGATCGGCATGGTCGCTGTCGTCGCTCCCGAGGATGTCGACCGCGCGCTGGCGATTCTGACCGCCAGGCACCTGGACTGCTGGACGCTGGGCAGCGTCACCAAAAGCAGTAGCGTCACCAAAAGCAGTAGCGTCACCAAGGGTAAGGGCGGATCACGAACCACTTTGGTCGGACAGCACCCGCGGTTCTAGCCGAAACGCGACGGCACGAGTGGGGACGGTGTGGCCGTCAGTTGCCCTCGTCGTCCCATGTCTCGTCCGAACCATTCACTGCGCCCCGAGGGTCGCCCTCGTCGGCCCCGGTCAGCTCCTGCTGAAGCCGCTCGAAGTTGGTTTGCGGAGAGCTGTATTTCAGCTCTCTGGCAACCTTGGTCTGCTTTGCCTTAGCCCGGCCGCGGCCCATGGGGGAACCCCCTCGCACAATAACGGAGCGGCCTGAAGTCAGGCGGCTCCGGTCAGTTTTTTATGTGTCCTGCCGACACTTTACCGTGCGCTGCAGCGAAGTGACGGCAGGCCCGTTCGCCGAGCGGCGAATAGCCCGCCACGGTCATCGTGTTCCGCCGCCGCGGAGGCGTTCGACAGCGATGCGACCGGCACCGGCGGTATCGGCTTCGGGCAGCGAATCCGGGTCGATCTCGGCCGCCACGGGATGTTCGCCGCCAGTGGTCAGCGCCGTGCCCGCCGGTATGCCGCGTTTGACCAACGCCAGCGCGATCGGACCCAGGTCGACATGATCGACGACGGTGCCCAGGCGACCGACGGTTCGACCGTCGGCCAGCAGCGCATCGCCGGTGGCCGGGCGTTCACCGGAGCCGTCAAGGTGCACCAGCACCAGCATGCGGGGCGGCCGGCCCAGGTTATGCACTCGAGCCACGGTTTCCTGACCGCGGTAGCAGCCCTTGTCCAAATGAACCGCACCCTGCCCGGGTGGACCGATCCAATGGACTTCATGGGGGATCGTTCGTTCGTCGGTGTCCACGCCCAGCCGGGGCCGGCGCGCAGCCACCCGGTGTGCCTCATAGGCCCAGATACCCGCGCGGCGTACTCCGGCGCTGTCCAACCTTGCCAGCCACGGCTCGACATCATCGCGAGGCACCAGGAGGTCGAGTTCGATCTGGCCCGGCGGGGTCGGTATCCGGCGTAGGAACCCGGCTCCCGGTGGCTGGAGGGCAACGGCGGTCGAGGGGTCCGGGAGTTGTTTCAGCCCCAATGCCGCGAGCACGTCGGGGTCCTGCAACCGGGGTCCGATCAAGGACAGCACCGCAAGGTCCGCAGCGGCCGGTTGTACATCGGACCAGAAGACCATTCTCTTCAGATAGGCCAGTAATGGTTCGCCGCGCCAGGGCTCGGTGTCCAGATAGGTCACCCCACCGAGCTCGGTCTGCTGCCAGTGGTCCTCTACCCGGCCCTGGCTGTCGAGGCTCAGGTTCTCGGTGCAGGCGCCCTCGGCAAGTTCGGTCACGTGCTGGGTGGAGATCGAATGCAGCCAGCTGAGCCGGTCGGCTCCGGCGAGGGTGATGACTGCCCGGTGCGACCGGTCCACCACGACCGCGTCGTGCTCGGCGCAACGCTGTTCTCCGAACGGGTCGCCGTAGTGCCAGACCGCTCCGACATCGGGCGAGGAGGTGGGGGCGGGCACGGCGGACACACCTGAACTCTACGGGCCTGGCAGTAGGCTCATGCCCCATGTCCGGCCAGCCTTCGGTCCTTGTCACCCTTGATGGTGATGTTCGGGATCCGGCCGGGCCGCTGTTGTTCGCCGACGATCTCGCCGCCGTACGCGGCGACGGTGTCTTCGAGACCCTGCTGGTCCGTGAGGGCCGCGCCTGCCTCGTCGAGCCGCATCTGCGTCGGTTGGTCTCCTCGGCGTCACTGCTCGATCTGCCCGAGCCCGATGTGTCGGCCTGGCGGGACGCTATCGGCGTCGCGGTGGGTGACTGGGCGTCGAAGACAGACGCCGACGGCGCCCTGCGCCTGGTCTACAG
>CALQLM010000115.1 GCA_943331415.1 Bifidobacterium breve | reverse complement strand
GGTAGTCATCGACTTCACCCATCCCGACGCCGTCATGGACAAATCGATGTCTACTACCTAGCCGGCGCCGACGACTTCCTCGTCCATGTGGCCGCCCGCGATACCGACGACCTGCGGTCAGTCGTGGTCGACAACTTCAATGCCGATTCCGACGTGGCCGGAACCCAGACCTCACTGATTTTCGAGCATCTGCGCGGTGGAGCGCCGCTGTAGGATCCGAGGACTGCGTCGCGAAGGGGTGGGGATGATCATCAGCCACCGGCACAAATTCGTGTATGTGAAAACCCGCAAGACCGCCTCGACCAGTCTCGAGATCGCTCTGTCGAAGTGTTGTGGGCCCGAGGATGTGATCACCGGCATTTTCGCGCCCGACGAGAGGGTGCGTCAGGGTCTTGGATATCCGGGCCCGCAGAACGATGAGCTGCCGTCCGGCCCGGCAGGGTGCCTGAAACTCGTTAACCACACCCCAGCCGTTGTCGCGCAACGGATCCTCGGTGATGCGTGGCCGGACTACTTCGCCTTCACTGTCGAGAGGAATCCATTCGACCGGGTGATCAGCCAGTATTACTGGGAACTCGAGCTGGCGAGACTCAACGGTGGCGAACCGGTTACCCTGCAGCAGTTCCTCGCCGACGGCCGCGCCGAGTTGCTCTCGAACTGGCATCTCTATGCGCACGGCAACAATGTCCTTGTTGATTTCGTCGGTCGATATGAGAGCTTGGCTGAGGGCCTGCAAACAATTTCCGAGCGGATCGGGCTGCCCGACGTGATCGACATTTCGGCGATCAGGACCAAGGACCGATTGCGCGCCGACCGCCGTCACTACCGGGATGTACTCGGTGTGGAGCATCGCCGGCTGATCGAGGAGGTCTGCCGGCGTGAGATTGAGGAGTTCGGTTATCTCTGGTGATTGACTACGCTCACACCATGCGAGTCGGAGTCCTGGGTGCCAAAGGCAAGGTCGGGTTGGCGATGTGCGCGGCCGTGCGCGAGGCCGCGGACCTGGAGTTGAGTGCGGAAGTCGACGCCGGTGACCCGCTGAGTTCGTTCACCGATTCGGCCACCGAGGTCGTCATCGACTTCACCCATCCCGACGCCGTCATGGGCAGTCTGGAGTTCCTCATCGGCAACGGCATCCATGCCGTCGTCGGCACCACCGGATTCACCGACTCACGCCTCGATCAGGTCCGCACCTGGCTGGCCGCCAGTCCCACAACCGGGGTGATGATCGCCCCGAACTTTGCCATCGGTGCGGTGCTGTCGATGTACTTCGCGCAGAAGGCCGCGCCGTACTTCGAGTCCGCCGAGGTGATCGAGTTGCACCATCCGCAGAAGGCCGACGCTCCCTCGGGCACCGCGACCCGTACGGCCCAACTCATCGCCGAGGCCCGAAAAGGTATGCCGCCCAATCCGGATGCCACCAGTACCGGCCTGCCCGGCGCTCGCGGAGCCGATGTCGATGGCATCCCCGTGCATTCGGTACGACTCACCGGTCTGGTGGCCCATCAGGAGGTGCTGTTCGGCACCATGGGGGAGACGCTGACCATCCGCCACGACAGCCTCGACCGCACCTCATTCGTGCCCGGTGTTCTGCTCGCTGTCCGGCAGATCGCCCAGCGGCCCGGGCTGACCATCGGCCTCGAGCCCCTGCTGGACCTGTGATACTTCGCGTCCAACTGCTGATCGCGTTCTTCTGTCTGGCGCTGATTTTCTATTTCGCGATGCTCACCCGCACTGCCGTCGCCCTGATCCGTTCCGGTACTCCGGCCGCCGTCGCACTCGGTATCGGCGTGCTGATTTTGCCGGTGGTCGGAGCGTGGGTGATGGTGGCGACCCTGCGCGCCGGACTAGCGCATCAGCGGCTGGCCCGACTTGCCGCGGAGGACGGCATGGAGCTCGATGTCACCGACCTACCGCGGATGCCGTCGGGCCGGATCCAGCGGGAGGCGGCCGACGAGATGTTCGCGACCGTGCGGGCCGAGCTTGACGCCGACCCGGACAACTGGTTGCGCTGGTACCGGTTGGCGCGGGCGTACGACTATGCCGGCGATCGCTCCCGCGCCAGGGAGACGATGCGTAGGGCTGTCGAACTTCAGAACGCGGAGACAAAGCCGTGAGCACGCTGCTGATCGTCCATCACACCCCGTCACCGGTCACTCGTGAACTTCTCGAGGCGGTTCTTGCCGGAACCCGCGACCCCGAGATCACCGGAGTCGACGTGGTGGTCCGGCCCGCGTTGTCAGCCACCATCGCCGACATGCTCGCCGCCGACGGCTACATCTTCGGCACCCCGGCTAACTTCGGCTACATGTCCGGGGCGCTCAAACACTTCTTCGACACGGTCTACTACCCGGTTCTGGATTACGTGGCCAATCGGCCCTACGGTCTGTGGGTGCACGGTAACAACGACACCGCCGGGGCGGTCTCTTCTATCGAGCGGATCGCAGGTGGCCTGAGTCTGGTGCGATCAGCAGATGTGCTTGAGGTAACCGGCGCGGTCGACGGCGCCGGGCGCGAACAGGCCTACGAATTAGGCGGCACCCTAGCCGCCACGGTGATGAGGTGAGGGAGTCATGCCCGGAATTGCAGAAATTGCCTTAGGAGCGGCGCCGATCGCCGGCGGCGCACTCATGGGTCTGGTGGCCGGCAACCTCAAAGGCCCGGACTATCGCGGGCTGATCAAATCCGATCTCGAACTGCTCGAGATGATTCCGGCGGAGAACACGTCGCTGCGGGCAGAACTCGAAGCCAGCATCAACCGGCGCATCGGCGACCTGATCGTCACCACCGAGAAGAACCGCGAACTGCGCGAGGCTGCGTCCAGTTACAAGGGAAACTGGCGCGACAGTGTGTTGTTCCTCTGCGCGGTGTTGTTCACCATCGTCTGGTGGAACGTGCCGCACAGCCGGACCAACTGGCTGGTCATGTTCATCGTCTTGATCGCGCTGACCATTGTCGTCGGTCTATATGCCGGACGTGGAATCCTGCGGGCATTGCGCAACGTCGGCAGACGCGCAGAGCAGCCGGACTCAGCGTCCTAGCTTCGCGCTGAAGAAATCGGCCATCGCCTGCCAGTGCCGTTCGGCGGCTGCCTCGTCATAGGGGTCGTTGTCCGCCACAGCGAAGCCGTGCAATGCCGTGTACCACTCGATGATGTGCTTGACGCCTGCGGCAGTGAGCGCGGCGTCGAGGATCTCTGATTGTTCCGGGGTGTAGGACGGGTCGTCCTCGGCGGCCCCCACGTACACCGCCGCGGTGATCCTCTCGGCCAACAGATGTGGGCTATCCGGTCCCTCGGAGACCAGTCCGCCGCCGTGGAAGGACATCGCCGCGGCCACCCGTTCCGGCACCCGTCCGGCCACCATCAGCGACGTGCGCCCGCCCATGCAATATCCGGATGTGCCGAACTGCTGCCCGGAGACCTCCGGGCGTGCGGCCAGGTAGTCGAAGAACCGGCCCGCGTCGGCAGCCATCACGTCCGGGGTGATGGCGTGCATCATGGCGAACAACCGGTTGCGTTCGGCCGCGTCACCGAAGACGCCTGCCATATCGAACGGCGCCCAGTCGCCGCTGCGGTAGTACACATCGGGAACCAGGACCGCGTACCCCAGCGAGGCCAGTCGGGTGGCCATCTCGCGGAACACCGGCCGCATACCGCCGGCGTCGGGGTACATCACGATCCCGGGCCACGGACCGGGCCCGTCGGGTGTGGCGAATATGACGGGGCAGGCGCCCTCCGGCATCGCGATCGTGTCAGTCACAGTCGGCATGGCACCGTTTCTACTCCCCGCGCCCGGACGTAAGCTAAACCGCGTGCCGATTCCCACCCCGTATGAGGATCTCCTGCGCCTGGTCCTGGAGTCCGGCACACCGAAATCCGACCGGACCGGCACCGGCACCCGCAGCCTGTTCGGCCATCAGTTGCGCTATGACCTCTCGGCCGGTTTCCCGCTGCTCACCACTAAGAAGGTGCACCTGAAGTCGGTGGTCTACGAGCTGCTGTGGTTCCTGCGCGGCGACTCCAACGTCGAGTGGCTGCAGCAACACGGTGTCACCATCTGGGATGAATGGGCTTCTCCCACCGGTGACCTCGGGCCGGTCTACGGCGTGCAGTGGCGGTCGTGGCCCACCCCGACGGGCGAGCACATCGACCAGATCAGCACTGCCATCGAGCAGTTGCGTACCGACCCGGACTCCCGACGCATCATCGTCTCGGCATGGAACGTCGCCGATATCCCGCGGATGGCACTGGCCCCGTGTCACGCGTTCTTCCAGTTCTACGTCGCCGACGGCAAGCTCAGCTGTCAGCTCTACCAGCGCAGCGCCGACATGTTCCTGGGCGTGCCGTTCAACATCGCCAGCTATGCGCTGCTCACCCACATGATGGCGGCCCAGGCCGGACTGGGTGTGGGGGACTTCATCTGGACCGGTGGTGACTGCCACATCTACGACAATCACATCCAGCAGGTGACCGAGCAGCTCAGCCGCGATCCGCGTCCATATCCGGAACTCGTTCTTGCCCAACGTGATTCGATCTTCGACTACACCTACGACGATATCGAGATCCGCAACTACGACCCGCACCCGGCCATCAAAGCCCCGGTCGCGGTCTAGGCAACGCCGATGAGCGTCGGCCTTATTTGGGCCCAGTCGACCTCCGGTGTGATCGGGCGCGACGGCACCATCCCGTGGCATTTGCCCGAGGATCTGGCCCGGTTCAAAAAGGTGACCATGGGCCACACCGTGGTGATGGGTCGGCGCACCTGGGACTCGCTGCCCGCACGGTTCCGGCCGCTGCCCGGCCGGCGCAATATCGTCCTCAGCCGCAACGGCGGCTTTGAGGCCCTCGGTGCCGAGGTCGTCGGATCCATCGAGGCGATCAACACCGACGAGCAGACCTGGGTGATCGGCGGATCGGAGATCTACCACCTCGCCATGGCGGCCGCCGTCCGCTGCGAGGTCACCGAAGTGGATATCGACCTGCAGCTCGAGGACGATGATGCGCTGGCCCCGATGCTCGACGAATCGTGGATCGGCACCACCGGACACTGGCAGGACAGCAGCTCCGGGCTGCGCTACCGGTTCCATAGCTACATTCGGCTGTGACCCGTCTGACCCCTCAGCTGACCAAGGCCCAGGCCCGCCGGGTTGCGGTCGCCGCCCAGGGCTTTGCGTCCGCGCCCCCTGCCCGTGCGGTGACCCGCGGCGATCTGCGCCGGCTCATTGGTCGTATCCAGGTGCTGCAACTGGACTCGGTGTCGGTGGCGGTGCGGGCCCACTATGCGCCGGTGTTCAGCCGGCTCGGCCCGTATGACCGCGACGTGCTCGACGCCGCGGCATGGAGTCACAGCGCACGATCGCCGCGGCTCCTGGTCGAGTATTGGGCACATGAGGCTGCGCTGATAGCCGTCGAGGACTGGCCGCTGCTGCGCTGGCGGATGCGCGAATACACCGGCGGCCGTTGGGGTGTCCAGGTCGTCGAGGAAAACCCCCG
>CALQLM010000114.1 GCA_943331415.1 Bifidobacterium breve | reverse complement strand
GGTGAACTCCAGAACCGCCCTGATCCCGGCCCGTAACCGGGCCCGGTCGTCGTCGGGAAACTCGGCCGTCGCCGCGAACAGGATCTTGCCCAGCTCGGCCACGATCCCGTCATAGACCGCCGCGAATAATTCGTTGGTGTCGCGGAAGCTTTCGTAGAAGTAGCGGGAGTTCAACTCCGCGGTGCGGCACACCGAACGAACCGACACCGCGGCTTCACCACCCTCGCTGAACAACTCGAACCCGGCCAGCACCAGCAGCTTTCGCCGTTCGGCGTGCCGATCGGACGGCGATAGGCCCGACCATCTGGATGCCCGTGGTTCTGGAAGTTTCACGCCCCCCGCTCCCCCCGCCGCCCACCGTGTCAGAAAGTAGTAATTTTTTTATACCTCAGCTCCGGCGGGCGTTGCTCGGAGTCTCCGGCCGCATGAGTCGCTTTCCAGAGTAAGGCCGAGGACCCACCAATCGACGTGGGGGTTCAGCTGCGGCGTGGCCCGCAGCGCGAGAATCCATGCCGACGCAAGCATATTTGCCCACACCGGGCACAGCGCGCGACGACCGCGGACGCTCCCGAGCCAGGTACTTGCATGCCGGCGATCAGTGTGATGTTGTTCACTCACTCAGGGCTTTGCCAGGAATTTCTCAGCCGGTTGTGCGGGATTTATCACCTTGGCCGGTCCCTAAGCTAGTTTTGGTCACACCCGTAGCCAAAAACCGTGGGGAAAGGTTCACCATGTTGTCCGCAGAATCATCCAAGTACATCGGCCGCGTTGGCGCTCTGGCGATCGCCCTGGGCATCGGCGGCATGGTGAGCACCGTGCCCTTCGTTGCCGCTGCCGACGACTCCGCCTCGCCTTCGGCCTCGACGGACTCGCCCGCGGCCCGGACTGGTGACGACACCGCCCCGACTCATCGGGCATCCCGGCGTGGTGCCAATACCCGCAATCTCCCCGCCGCGGCAGTGGCCCAGCGCAGCGCCGATCGCACATCGCGCCCGCAGACCGCCGTCTCGCTCCCCGAGGTGACGCTGGCCCCGGCCGCCACCACGTACACCGCTCCCTCGCTTCCGGCTCCCGCACTCGACGACGCGGTCGTGGCCACGCCGGATATCAGCCGCGTCGCGGGCACCGCGACGCTGCCGGTGGCGCTGGCACGACCGACGGCCGCGGTCACCGGGTTCCTCTCGACTGCAGCCACTGCGCCGTTGGACAAGAGCGCCGGCACACCGGCCGGACCGCTGGATCTCATCACCGCAGCGCTGTCGTTGGCGAGCCGCGATGTCGGCCGCAGCGCCCGCCGCACGCTCACCGTGGCCAGCCCGGTCGCCGCCGCGGCAGCTGTGCCGGTTAACTCCTCGGTGACCTACAACGCCGGGGACAACTGGGGCACCGGCTTCATCGGCACCATGAACGTGACGGCCGGCCAGACCGCCCTCAACGGCTGGACGGTCAGCTTCAACACCCCGGCGGAAATCACCAACCTCTGGAGCGGCGTCATCTCCAGCCATGTCGGCACCGCCTACGTGGTGACCAACGCCGATTGGAACGGCCAAGTCGCCGCCGGCCAGACCACGTCATTCGGATTCCAGGCCACCACCGGCAGTGCCGGCTCGGCAGTCACCAACCTGCAGATCAACGGCGTCCCGGTCAGTACGCCAACAGTGACACCGCCGGGGGTCTCGGTGGGCAATGTGACTGCGGCCGAACCATCGGCCACCGGAACAGCGCCGGCCGCCTTCACCGTCACGCTGTCCAAAGCGTCGACCACACCGGTCACCATCGGCTACGCCACCACCAACGGCACCGCCACCGCGGGTGCCGACTACACCGCGACCACCGGCACCCTGACCTTCGCACCGGGAGTGACCTCCCAGCAGATCACCGTGCCCATCCTCGCCGACACCGCCGTCGAAACCAATGAGACTTTCACCGTCACACTGTCCAACCCCTCCGGCGCCACCCTCACCACGGCCACCGCAACCGGCACCATCACCAACACGGCGGTCACGGTGACACCGCCGCCAACCACTAACGGTGGGTCGGTGACTTACACCGTCGCCGACAACTGGGGTTCGGGATTCACCGGCTCGATGAACGTGACAGCGGGCCAGAACCTCAACGGCTGGACGGTCAGCTTCAACACGCCGGCAGAAATCGTCAATGTCTGGAACGGCGTCATCTCCAGCCATGTCGGCACCGCCTATGTGGTGACCAACGCCCCCTGGAACGGCCAAGTCAGCACCGGCCAGAGCACATCGTTCGGATTCCAGGCCACCACCGGTGCTGCCGGTTCGGCCATCACCGGCTTGGCACTCAACGGCGTGGCTGTCGCTACGCCGACGCCGACGCCGACGGCGCCGGGTGTTTCGGTGGCAGGCGTCACCGCGGCCGAACCGACCTCCGGAACGGCGCAAGCCGGCTTCACCGTCACGCTGTCCAAGGCGTCGACCACACCGGTCACGGTCCGCTACGCGACCACCAACGGCACTGCGACCGCGGGATCCGACTTCACCGCAACCACCGGAACGCTGACCTTCGCCCCGGGCGTGATCTCCCAGCAGATCAACGTGCCCATCCTGGCCGACACCGCTGTCGAGCCCAGCGAGACCTTCACCGTCACACTGTCCAACCCTTCCGGCGCCACCATCACCACGGCGACCGCGACCGGTACCGTCACCGACGCGAACACCGCAGGCACAGCGCCGAAGGTGTCGATCGCCGATCTCGCCGTGACCGAAGGCAACGGCGAGCACGCCCACTTCATGTTCACCGTGACCATGGACAAGGCCTCAACCACCCCGGTGAGCGTCGGCTACGCGACCGCCAACGGCACCGCGACCGCCGGTGTGGACTACACCGCCGGCTCCGGCACCATCACCTTCGCCCCGGGTGAGACCACCCAGACGGTGCACATCGGCATCATCGGCGACACGGCTGTCGAGCCGAACGAAACATTCACCGTGACGTTGTCGGCCCCATCGGGCGCCACGATCGCCCGGGCCACCGCAACCGGCACGATCCTCACCGATGACATCACACCCCAGACCGGCACAACCACCGCGCAATGGGGTAACGCCTTCTTCGCGCCGTATGTGGATATGGCCGGTTGGCCCGTGCCCGACCTGGTGGCGATGTCGAAGGCCACCGGAGCCTCGCTGTTCACGCTCGGCTTCCTCCAGACGGATCCGGCAGGCAATCTGGCCTGGGGCGGATACAACGTGCTGGAACCGAATTCGACGAACGAGCAGGCAGTGGCGATCAACTCCTCGATCGCAGCACTGCGGGCCGCCGGCGGTGACGTGATGATCTCCCTCGGAGGCGCGTATGGCACCAGCCTTGCGCAGTCCTATGCCGCCAAGGGGCGCAGTGCTCAGGAACTGGCGAATGCCTACACCGCCGTCGTCGACACCTACAGCCTCACCCATCTCGACTTCGATATCGAGGGCGCGGCGGTCGGTGATGCGGCCTCGATCGCACTCAATAGCAGCGCACTCAAGCTGCTGCAGCAGGCGCGGCCCCAGGTGCAGATCTGGTACACCCTTCCGGTGCTGCCGCAGGGCTTGACCACTGATGGCCTCAACGTTGTGCAGTCGGCACTGACCGCCGGTGTGAAACTGGCCGGCGTCAACGTGATGGCGATGGACTACGGCGAAGGGCCCGCGCCCACAAGTGGTCCGAACGCTCAGACCATGGGCACCTACGCGATCCGATCGGCTGAGTCCACCTACGCCCAGTTGTCGTCGCTGTACGCCAAGAACGGCCAGACCTTCGCCTGGAAGCAGATCGGCGTCACACCGATGATCGGGGTCAACGACATCACCAGTGAGGTGTTCACTGTCGCCGACGCACAGGCACTGCAGGCTTTCGCCGTCTCCAAGGGCCTGGGCATGCTCTCGCTGTGGTCGGTGGAGCGCGACTACCCGGGCACCCTCGGTCAGCCCACGCACAACGCCTCCGGCGTGAGCAGTCCGGCCGGCAGTTTCAGCGGCGCCTTCAACAAGTACGGCACGATCAACGTCCTCAACTACACCGGTGGCACAGTCACGCCCACACCCGTGACACCCGGGTTGAGTATCTCCGACGCCTCCGCCACCGAGCCGGGTTCGGGCGGGATGGCACCGGGCTTCCTGCGCACCTCGGGTAATCAGATCCTCGACTCGCAAGGCAAGACGGTCCAGATCTCCGGAGTCAACTGGTTCGGCATGGAGTCCACCACCGGAGCCCCGCACGGCCTGTGGTCACGCAGTTACAAGGAGATGATCAACGAGATGGCCGGACTCGGGTTCAACACCATCCGGTTGCCGTACTCCAGCGAGCTACTGCATACGACTGCCGCACCCAATGGCATTGACTTCTCCAAAAATGCTGACCTGCAGGGCCTTTCGGGTGTCCAGGTGATGGATGCGATCATCGCCTACGCCGGACAACAGGGTATGCGGGTGATCCTCGACCATCACCGCAGCGGCGCCGGCGCGGGAACATCCGACAACGGCCTGTGGTACGACAGCACCTACACCGAGGATGCCTGGGTGGCCGATTGGGTGACCCTGGCCAATCGATACAAGACCAACCCCACGGTGATCGGCTTCGATCTGCACAACGAACCGCATAACGGCACCTGGGGCGGTGGCGGGGCCACCGACTGGGCCCGCGCGGCCGAACGGGCCGGCAACGCTGCACTCGCAGTCAACCCGGACCTGCTGATGTTCGTCGAGGGCGTCGGGACCTACCAGGGCCAGAACTACTGGTGGGGCGGAAACCTGATGGGCGTCAAAGACCGCCCGATCGTGTTCAACGTCGCCAACCGGCTCGTCTACTCACCGCACGACTACCCCAACTCGGTCTTCCCCCAGACCTGGTTCCAGACCGCCGACTTCGGCGCCGGCCTGCCGGCTGTGTTCCGCAAGGCGTGGGGCTACATCTACGAGCAGAACATCGCGCCGGTCTACATCGGCGAGTTCGGCACCAAGCTGACCGACCCGAAAGATGCCATCTGGTTGGAGGCCATCACCTCCTACATCTCCGGAGACCTGGACAACAACGGCACCACCGACATCGCCGCTGGCAACCAGGGCATCAACTGGACGTTCTGGTCATGGAACCCCAACTCCGGTGACACCGGCGGCATCCTGGCCGACGACTGGAAAACCGTGAACCAGAACAAGATGGCCTACCTGACGCCGATCCAGTTCAGCGCGGCGGGCGGCAGTTCGCTGGCCGCATTCACGGTGACGTTGAGTTCGGCATCGAAGAGTGCGGTGACGGTGGGTTACACCACCTCCAACGGCACCGCGACCGCCGGCAGCGATTACATCGCTTCCACCGGCACCGTCACGTTCGCACCCGGCGAGACCAGCAAGACCATCGCGGTCATTGTCAACGGTGACGCCACGGCCGAAGCCAAGGAGACCTTCACCGTCACACTGTCAACCCCATCGGGGGCGACGATCGTCGACGGATCAGGTGCCGGATCGATCACCGACCCGGCGACCACCCCGACGCCCCCGGTCACGCCTGTCCC
>CALQLM010000113.1 GCA_943331415.1 Bifidobacterium breve | reverse complement strand
CGGCTGTGGGCCCACAGCAAGGGACGCGGGGATTCGCGATGGGCGATGGTTCCCGTCGGAGTCAAATCCAGCGGTGAACTGCAGTATGTGATCCTGCGTGCGAAGGACTTCGCGGGGTACGGATTTCACTCCGTAGTTATCGGAACCTCCGGTGCGGGTAAATCGGAGTACTTCCTTGCGCTGTGCAATGGAATAGCCCTCACCCACTCGCCGGAAGCTTTCATCGTGATCTTCGTTGATATGAAGTTTGAGTCAGCGGCTCAAGATCTTGCCGGACTGCCACACGTTGCCGGATCCCTGTCGAATCTAGGCAAGGATGAGCGCCACCTGGCGGAGCGAATGCGCAAGGCCATCGACGGTGAGATTGCGCGCCGCTACCGGCTTTTCAAGGATGCCGGTGCCCGTGATGCAAACGAATATGAGGAGATGCGTCTCGCAGGTCGCCATCTGGAGCCAGTTCCCATCCTGCTAGTCATCATCGACGAATATCTGGAACTCTTCCATCATCATCCCGAATGGATCGATCTCGTCATCCACATCGGTCAGGAGGGTCGTGGATGCCACGTCTTCTTCACGCTCGGCGGACAGCGCCTTGACCTTTCATCACTGAGTAAGGCGAAAAGCAACATCGCCTTCCGGGTGGCACTTCGGGCTGAGACCGCCGAAGACTCACGTGATGTCATCGGCAGTGACGCCGCACTGCACCTGCCCTCGAAAGAAAACGGCTATGCGTTACTGAAGGTCGGTCCCCGTGACCTCGAACAGTTCCGGTGCTTCTATGTTTCCGCGCCGTTTGTTGTACCCAGGACACCCGCTCAAGAACGCAAATCCGTCGCCGTTAGTTTCGCGCAGCCACGTTCGCTGACATGGGAGTATCAGCCCCTCAGCGTTGAGGACAGTGCCGCTCTGTGCACTGCCGACGAAGCAACCGGTCCCGCGGAATTCCTCTATCACTCAGATGGATTCAGGAAAAAGAAACTACTGGATGTGATTCGGGATTCACTGGCTGCGCACCCTGCGCGGCCACCTCACCAGATATGGCTTCCACCGCTCGAGCTCAGCGAAACGGCAGACACACTGGTCCAACGATGGCGCGGAAAGCCGTGGTGGCTGGACTACGGGCAGAACTCCGGGCTCATCTTCCCAGTTGGTATGGAGGACCTGCCGGAGGAGCACGCACAACGGGTGCACGCGATTGACGTGGAGATGGACAACGTCATGGTGGTGGCCACCGCTCAGCGCGGTAAGTCAACGACCCTGATGACGTTGATCACCTCCGCCTCCTTGATGTACCGGCCCGACCGGGTGACGTTTTTCTGCATGGGCGCCTCGTTATATCCGATAGGAGGGCTCCCACACGTGGCAGGAGTCGTCAGCCTTACCGATGGTGAGGGAGTGTCCCGCACCATCGCAACAGTCGAGACTCTGATACGTGCGCGTGAGTCATCATTCAAGCGTCACCGCATCGATATCTCGGAATTCCGCGAAAGGCGATTTGGGGGGATCCGTGGTGTAACCGACCCGGGAGACAAATTCGGAGACGTGTTTTTAGTCATTGATAATTTCGGGGACCTCTACGACAGAGACAACGGTATGGGAGACCGTGCCATCGCCATCGCGCGGCAGGGTCTGTCGTACGGGGTCCATGTGATGACCAGTGCAAGCGGCTGGCTCGTCGGCCAGAAACAGGCGTTGCTCAACGTTGCGAACGCCCGAATCCAGCTGCGGTTGAGCAATCCGGACGAGACCCAGATGGGTACGGGGTTGGAGCACCGCCGAGCGGCTCGGCAGACTCCGGATCAACCAGGATTCGGTGTTACTCGCACGGGACATGAGCTGCTGATCGGACTTCCCGAGATTCTTGGGCCGGACGGTGAACGGGTTCCGGCCCGCGAAGTCGGCGAGGTGATCGCCGGTCAAACCGGTGCGGCCAAGATCGAGACCCTGGCGCGGCTACCGGAGCGAATCATGCTCAGGGACATCCTGTCCCGCTATGGCACCGCCGTGAGCACGGTTGACGCACTTGACATCCCGTTCGCGATCGGAGAGAGCGCCTTGCAGCCGGTGGCCCTGGCGACTGGACGGGTTCCGAACCTGTTGATCGTCGGACGCCAGGGCTGCGGGAAGACCACGGCACTAGCGGCACTCGGCCAAGCGCTCGCCGCGCGGCTGTCCCCCGAAGAGGCCCAGATCACGATCATCGATCCCAAGACCACGCTGATCGGCAAAATCGGCGGACCCAATGTTCGGGCTTACGCCTACACACCTGACGCTATCGATCAGGCGTTGGCTGACGTCGTCGCACTCGTGCAGGACCGTCTGCCGCCCTCGGGCTTGACGCAGGAGGAGTTGCTTATCCGGTCGCAGTGGTCGGGACCGCACCATTTTGTGCTGATCGACGACGAACATGAGCTCCGAGCCAACAGCGTGGTGGGCAGGCAGCCCGCCACGGCTCCGCTGTGGAATCTGATCGAACGCGGTCGGGAGATCGGACTCCACGTCTTCGCAACCCGGCTTCCCGGCAACTGGGCCGGCATCTCGGCGATGAACCCGTTCATCCAGAAACTGACCGGCTCTCGTGCGCCGACGTTGTTTATGGACAACGACCCGCAGGCGGTGAAGGTCTTCGGACGAACCAGCGCTGCACAACTACCGCCCGGCCGTGGCCTATTGGTCACCAATGACGGCACGATCGAGGGGGTCTTGGTAGGAGTGCCGCAGTAACGGGCGGCACCTGGGCGACGCTAGTTCGACATCTGGATTCGGCTGAACCGCTCCAGTTGGGCGGGCGGTCCATCGACAGGCGTCGGGGGCATCACCAGGGTCACGCCATCGATCACACGGAGGACGTTGTGGGTCTGCCGATCAAAGTTGAGGGTCCCGTGCTGAAAGTTCTGCACGATCCACTCGGGTTCGGCTATCTCGCCGCTTGTCGGCAGACCCAGGGCACCGAGCTCATAGCCCAGGGAGGCCCACGCCTCGTAGATAGCGCCGGTGAGAGGCTGGGCACCGGTATCCGGCGACCAGTACATGGCACCACGCTCGAAGGTCACGTACCGGGCGTCTCCGGCGCCGGCCGCCTCCGGGGAGGTGGGTAGTCCCAGCGGGCTGACCGGGCCGCCGTCGGCCTCCCAGCGCGCCAGGATCGCACCGCCCCGAAGTGATTCAGTGACGTCCGGCGGCCGGTTGAAAGCGGCCGCGATAGCGCGGATTTCGTCCAGTGCCTCATATCCGGCCCGGCCCGGACATTCGGTATTGCCCACATCGCGGTGGGCGAAGATCTCCGGCAGGGTTACTGAACTCCCGCTGGGAACGACTGTGTACTGACCACCGGCGGACTTCAGTTGTACGGTCGCCAAGGGATTGACGCGGTCGAGACTCATCCGCCAGCCGAGTAACCGACCCAACGTCTTGACCGTGATGTCAGGCGGGGGGTCTTCTTCGAAGTCGCCAATCATCGAGACCCCCCACACGTCGCGGTTAAACCCACCCGTGTGAGAACCGAGGACATCTTTGGTGATGCCGCCGCCCCTGCCCTCGAACACTTGGCCGTATCTGTCGACCAGCGCGTTGTAGGCGATGTCGCACCATCCCAAAGTCATGGTGTGATACGCGTAGATCGACCGCACGATCGCGGCCGAATCCTCGGGCGCGTAATCGTTTCCGGTGGCGGTGTGGTGCACGACCGCCGCGCGGATGCCATGGCCATAGGACGGCCCGCCACAGCGCATGCTGTTGCCCGCGCCCCACTGGTTGCGACTGATGATGTTGGGTGGCTGTCCCGGGCCGAGTGTCGCCGTCGGGGGCGTCCACTGGGTGTCCACTGGGGACTCGGGCGGCGTGATCAGTACCGCCGACATATTTTGTGCAATTGGCTGTTCGGCGTTTGCCGGGATGTATCCCAGTTCCCGGCCGGCGTCGAGAGCGGTTTCTGGCGGAGTAACGGTCACCTCAGCTTCGGGTGGCCTGGTGATGGCGATCTGCACCGTGGTGGTGCTGCCGACGAAGACCGGGTCGGTGCCTCGAGGTCCTCCGTCGACGGTGTCGTCGGAGTTGGACTCCAAGTTCTCGGTGTCGTACCACCGACCCCATGAGCCGTCGGTTTGTCTGGCCCGCACTCGTGCGGAGGTTCCGGTGAGGTCGTTCCCGGTCAGAGCCACCATCGAGAACGGTGCCGACTGGCTGATCTCGCGGATGGTCTCACCGCCGCCGACCCCTGCCAAAGGTTGGTGCACCAGGATTGTGTCGTCAGCGTTGGGAACGTCGTGCCCGCTGGTTCCGGAGACGCCCGTGACCGTCAACGGCACCGCCACCACGGTCGCCGCGATGGCGGTGAACAAAATCGTCGGCACGGGACGACGGGACGACACACCGCGATGTTACGTATGGGTTAGCTGTTGCAGACGTTTCGACACGGACTATTGGGGACTGTGTGACGATTGAGACCTGCAACGGCACCGCAGGGGCCTTTCCGTGTTGCCTCGGCCTACCGGCCGGACCCACCCTGCGGTGCCGTTTCGGTGCAAGTTTGCGAGCAATCAGCTCACTGCGGCTGCTTCGACCACCGGAGCCGCCGCCGCCGGGGCCGCGGCCGCTGCTGACGCGGCAGCACCCTGCATAGCCTGGGTAATCCCCGGCATCACGACGCCTTTCAGCAGGTCGATCGCCTGGCCGACGCCGAGCTGGTTGGCGGCGCTGCTGAGATCGCTGATGATGCCGCCGGAGCTGGCCGCAGGAGCCAGGGGCATCCCGATCGACGGGTCGCCGAGGATCGGGTAGGTGCCGGCCACCGGACCCAGGGGAGCGCTGATGGGCTGCTCGATGGGCAGACCGATAGTGCCGAGCGACGGGCTGGTCAGCGCCGGATTGACGCCAATCGGCGGGGTCGGCAGACCGGGGCTGGTCAGACCGGGGCTGGTCAGAGCGGGATCGGTCAGCGACGGCACAGCCGCAGCTGCCGGCGTGTTCAGACCCGGAGTGGTCAGACCCGGCGTGTTAAGGCCGGGCAGGCCGGGTGTGGTGAGAGCCGGTTTGGTCAGGTCGGGTGTGGCCAGACCGGGTGTGGTGAGACCCGGGGTGGTTAAACCGGGTGTGGTCAGGCCGGGTGTGGTCAGGCCGGGTGTGGTCAGACCGGGTGTGGTCAAACCGGGTGTGGTCAAACCGGGTGTGGTCAAACCGGGTGTCGTCAGGCCGGGTGTGGTCAAACCAGGCAGACCGGGTGTGGTCGGGCTGGGCGTGGTCAGGCCCGGCGCCGTGAGGGCCGGAGTCGTCAAACCGGGGGTCAGCGGTCCGCTCTGTACCGGCTGGGCGCCGGCCGGGCTCAAACCGGTGGGCAGCGGCGGCAGATTGATGCCGAACTGCGACAGCCCCGCCTGCAGTGCGGACAGGATTTCGTTGGGCAGGTCGGTGACCACCGCGGCCCGGGTGAATTCACGGTGCTCGGTCGCCGTGTGCGAGGACAGCTCGAGAACACCAAGTACTGCGAAGGGGGTAGCGACGGCCAGGGCACCAACCGCGCT
>CALQLM010000112.1 GCA_943331415.1 Bifidobacterium breve | reverse complement strand
GATCCGACCATGGTCGATCTGTTCCGCTGGCATGGCAGCGAAGAAGTCGAACACCGCAGTGTGGCCCATGACGTCGCGACGTATTTCCATGACGGCTACTTCTCCCGGGTGCGATCCATGACACTCGCGGTGACGATGCTGTTCACGTTCTTCAACCGCGGTGTGTGGTTTCTGTGTCGCACCGATCCTGATCTCAAAATCGGCTGGGTGCAGATGCAGCGGATGCGGGCCCGGGATTCTGCGCTGCGACTGCTGCCGACCTATCGCACACTGTTCGGCTCGACCACGGCGGCCTACTTCCGTCGGGACTACTCACCGGAGGACTTCGGCTCCACCGCACAGGCTGTCGCCTACCTGGCGACCTCACCGGCCGCCCGCGCCGCACACCGGTAAATGATGCTGCAGCGCCTGCGGGTGCTTAACAGCATCGCGATGTTGCGCCTGGCTGATGTCGCGGTCACCACCATGTGGGCGGTCAGTGGCACCCTGCGGCGGCCCCGGCTCCCCGCGCCAACCGATCCGACGCTGATCCTCACCGTCGTCGATCGGACCGTGGTGGCACTCGACGAGAATGTGGTGGCGCTGACGCTGGCCCGTGCGGACGGTTCGGCGTTACCGCCCTGGCATCCCGGCGCGCACATTGATGTTGCGCTTCCCAGTGGCCGGGTGCGCCAGTACTCGCTGTGCGGCGATCCGTCACGAAACGACTCCTACCGGATCGCGGTGCGGCGCATCCCGTCCGGCGGTGGCGGCTCACTCGAGGTCCATGACGCTCTGCCGGTGGGTGCGAGCATCACCACCAGTGGCCCGCGCAACGCCTTCCCGCTCAGTGTGCCCGGGTACGGATCACCTACCCGGCGCGTGCGGTTCATCGCTGGCGGTATCGGGATCACCCCCATCCTGCCCATGCTGGACTTGGCCGAGCGGCTCAACGTGGACTGGTCGATGATCTACGCGGGCCGCAGCGCCGAGAGCATTCCATTTCTCGATGAGGTACGTCGATTCGGTGACCGCGTGCGGATCCGGACCGATGATGTGGATGGCCTACCGACCGCGGATGAACTGCTGGGTGAATGTGCTTCCGGCACCACGGTGTACGCCTGCGGCCCGGCCCCGATGCTGACGGCGATCCGGCAGCAGTTGATCGGCCGCGATGATGTCGAACTGCATTTCGAGCGGTTCGCCGCCCCGCCGGTGCTCGATGGCGAGGCATTCGGCGTGACGGTGGCGTCATCGCGGACCGAGATCGCGGTGGCCGCCGATGAGACACTGCTGACGGCGCTGCAACGCGCCGGAGTGAACCCGCCGTATTCCTGTCAGCAGGGTTTCTGCGGTACCTGCCGGATCAGAGTGCTCAATGGAGTTGTGCAACATCGGGATACCCTGCTCACCGATAACGAACGCGACGGCGGCATGATGCTCACGTGCGTGTCGCGGGCAGCGGC
Source organism: Bifidobacterium breve (assembly GCA_943331415.1). GTDB lineage: Bacteria > Actinomycetota > Actinomycetes > Mycobacteriales > Mycobacteriaceae > Mycobacterium. The sequence goes on along the minus strand of CALQLM010000112.1, from coordinate 4,120 downwards.
CGGAAGCGCACTCACACTTGATCTCTAGTCGGTGTCCCAGGCGGACTGCGTCACTGCGGCAACGTCGATGAGCTTGGCTTGCTGCGATGCGGGACTGTCGACCTCGTCGGCGACATAGGCCGCCACGAACCGCTTGATCTCAGCGTCGACGCCGGCCAGGACGCGCAAAATCTCGCCCCGCAACGATTTCGCGGTCACGTGCACGGCGATATCCGACGGCCGGGGCTTGGCGACATCGATGACGATCAATAGCGGTTCGGCCGCCCGGGCGGTGGCGCGCAGGGCGATATCGCCGTCGACGACGAAGCGCTGTTTGTCCACCCAGAGATCGACGACCAGTTCGATGATGAGCGGGATGCGGATGGCGAAGGTGATGGTGTCGCCGAGGGTGCGCCGCACATGCGGCTGCTGGATTTTGACCTTGGCGGTCACCCGGGCCAATCCACCCGGGCCCTGGGACATCGGACCCATCTCGAACTCTTCGCCGGCGATCTCCGCGAACGCCGCGGCGACACGTTCCTCGGTTACGGCCAACTCGAAGAACCGGCGGCCGAATTCCTCGTAGGGGACGTAATTGTGGGTGTGCATAGACATCTACGGTCTCACGGCCCAACGCCGAAACCCGGGAGCGCAGCGGCTCAGATCTCCAGCATCACCGTGACCGGGCCGTCGTTGACCGACTCCACCTGCATATCGGCACCGAACACACCGGTCTGCACCTCGGCGCCGAAGCCCCGCAGTGTCTCGGCGAGAACACCCACCAGAGGCTCGGCATGTGATCCCGGGGCGGCGGCGTTCCACGTCGGTCGCCGACCCTTGGTCGTGTTCGCGTACAGGGTGAACTGACTGATCACCAGAATGGGCGCCGCGGTGTCGGCGGCGGACAACTGGCCGTCCAGAATCCGCAACTGCCAGAGTTTTTCCGCCATCCGCACGGCGGTGTCGGCATCGTCGGAATGCGTCACTCCCACCAGTGCGAGCAATCCCTGACCCGCCGGCCGGATGGAACCCACCACCTCGCCGTTGACCGACACCGATGCCGACGTCACGCGTTGCACCAGGACCCGCATATCGCCGATGATGCCAGGGACCACGCCGCGGCCGTTAATTCGAACCCGTCGCGTATAGCGAATTCCAGCGCGAATTACTTCGCCGTTGCGTAAAGCCGATGGCGTGCGACACGCGTGCACGCGGAAAATTAGATAACAATTCTCGGAATCGTCGGCACGCACCGGCTGCAATCACGAACTCGACGTCGTTGCGCCTCAATACTACTGATGAACAGCAGGAACCCTACGTACATCAATGAGATTGAACGACAATGGTTTTAGTGGTCTTGCCCACACAATTCCGCGAACAGTGATGGCCGTCACAGCTTTTCATAACTTGCGACTTTGGGGGTATGCAATTCATCCTGTTAGCGTTGTTTAAATGTTTGCTCTCGCGGCTTTGATGTCGCTTATCGCACAAGTGTCCGGTACGCCGTACATTCCCGGCGGCGATACACCGGCAGGTACGGACTGCTCGGGGTTGGCTTCGTGGGTTGCCAATGTGGCATCCGGCCGGCCTGCGTACGGCAGCAGGTTCAACACCGGCAACATCGAGTCCGCGTTGCTTTCGCGCGGATTCCACTACGGGACAGCTCCCAACTCCGTAGTGATCGGCTGGAACGGCGGCCACGCCGCGGTGACTCTGCCCGACGGCACTCCGGTGTCCAGTGGCGAGAATGGTTCGGGCGTGCGCATCGGTGGCGGCGGTGCCTACCAGTCGCAGTTCAGCCGTCACATGTATCTGCCGGTTCAGGCCGAGGAGATTCACACCACGGCGGATCCCGCGGACCCGGCAGCCCTGGCTGATCCGCTGGCACCGGTCGACCCGATCGCGCCTGTTGATCCCATGGCGCCGGCTGATCCCGCGATGCTTCAGCAGGATCCTGCGGTCATCATCGACGTCGCCAACGCGCCTGTGCCCGATCCCGCTGCTGCAGATCCCACTCTTGGGGATCCCGCTCTTGCGGACGCACCGGCCCCGCAGGCACCCCTGCCGGATGGTGTCATCCAACCGGGGGTCGAGGACCCGGCTCTCGCAATCCCCGGCGCCGAACTGCCGGCGTAGGTCACGGGTTGATCGTGTTCTGACCGACCTGTCGGCCCCAGACGTGCTCGGTAAGAAATGGCTGTCCGAGTTCGAAGTGGTTATAGGGCGCGATCGACGCGCCGGTGTCCATCACCAGATACGGCGCCGGCCAGAAGTCCCGGGTGATCTTCTGCCAACAACCGGGCGCTCCCCCGGGCCCGCCGCGCGCGTTCACCCGAGGCAGGTTCTCCGGATAGATGTACGGATTAGGCGCGCCCAGCAGCAGCGTGTTGGTGGACAGCGAGTACCCGTTACCGCCGAATGCGGCGTTCGCGGCGGGTACAAGCTCAGCGGCATTGCGCAGACCGCAGAAGAACTCGGGACTGTAGGTGTCAAGAAGTTGGGACGTCGGCACGAAGTCGGCCGCACCGCGAATCAGATAGGGCGCGCCGCGCTCGAGGGTTTCCGCCGCGGTGCCGGCGAATCCGATCGAGGCCAACAGTGCGGCGTCGAGTTCGCTTCGGTGGTCATTGAGAGTGACGGCGGTGGTGAGCGCATTGTCGAGAGCGTCGACGAGGTCGGGCCCGGCATCGGTGAGCAGGTCCGCCAGATCGGCCAGCCGGGTCACTCCGGCACGCAGTTGCGGCAACCTCGGGTTGAGTTCGGTGAGCGCCTCGTTGGCATTGGTCAGTGAGCGCCCGAATCTGGTGCCGAGTCCGGTCAGTGCCTCCGCCGCGGCGGACAGGGTGAGATTGAGACGGGCGGGGTCGACCTTCTCGGCGATGCCGGTCACGGTTTCGAAGAGTGTCTGAAATTCGGTGGTGACCGTGGACGCGGTGATCACCGCCCCGCCAGCGACCCGCACCTCGGACGGGTCCGGGGGCGCGGAGAACGCCACATATTTGTTGCCGAAGATCGTCGAGGCCACCAGGTCGACGACGACGTTGGCAGGAATGACCGGTAGGTAGCCCGTACCGATCTCCACGGTCAGGCGCGCGGACGGCGGGCCGGCGCTGTCCACCACGTCGATATCGGTGACGCGGCCGACCACGACGCCGTTGTAGGTGACCTTGGCGCCCGGATCGAGCACCAGTCCAGACCTGCCGGACATCACGATCAGACGGGTCGTATCCGACAGCGCGCCCCGGAATTGCAGATACGACAGACTCACCACCGCGCCGAGGATCAGCAGCAGCACCAGCCCGACGAGCTTCCGCCGTGGTTGGTCGTAGTAGTTCACCGGGTGATCCGCTCAGACGTGACGCGGCGACTGGCCATCGCTATGAAACGTACCCGCTGTCAGCCTCACCACCCCAACCGGGGATAATCGTTGGCCGTTGGGAGTTAGATGAGCACCTCAGCGCTAAACCAGCTCAAACAGGCTCGATAGGAGCAGCCATGTCCAAGATCGCACAGGACGCAGTTACCGGTACCAGTTTCGAGGAGGAAGTGGCCGCCACCCAGCGCTACTTCGACAGTCCCCGATTCGCGGGCATCACCCGGCTGTACACCGCGCGCCAGGTCGTCGAGCAGCGCGGCACGATCGGTGTGGACTACACCGTGGCCCGCGAGACCTCCGCGGCCTTCCACGCCCGCCTGCGTGAGCTGTTCGGCCAGCACAAGTCGATCACCACATTCGGGCCGTACTCGCCGGGCCAGGCCGTGGCGATGAAGCGCTGCGGTATCGAAGGTATCTATCTGGGCGGTTGGGCGACGTCGGCCAAGGGCTCGGTGACCGAGGACCCCGGCCCGGACCTGGCGAGCTACCCGCTGAGCCAGGTGCCCGACGAGGCCGCCGGCCTGGTGCGCGCCCTACTGACCGCGGATCGCAACCAGCAGTTTCTGCGGCTGCAGATGACCGATGAGCAGCGCGCCGCCACCCCCGCGGTGGACTACCGTCCCTTCATCATCGCCGACGCTGACACCGGCCACGGCGGAGATCCGCACGTGCGCAACCTGATTCGCCGTTTCGTCGAAGCCGGCGTGACCGGATACCACATCGAGGACCAGCGTCCCGGTACGAAGAAGTGCGGGCATCAGGGCG
>CALQLM010000111.1 GCA_943331415.1 Bifidobacterium breve | reverse complement strand
CGTCGAAAGCTGCCGTCGGGTTGTAATCCGATGAGACTGTTGGCGCCCATATCGCACAAGTTCGAGTGCCCAGTCGCGCACCAGCGACAGCGACCGCACGCCGGCAGGAAGGCGGCCACCACGTGATCGCCGACTTTAAGTTCCCGCACTCCGGCGCCGACCTCGACCACGACACCAGCACCTTCGTGGCCGCCGATGATGGGAACCGGCGCGGGCAGATCCCCGGTTCGGATGTGGTGATCGGAGTGGCAAAGTCCGGTGGCCTCGAAAGACACCAGGACTTCGCCGTCGCGAGGCGGGTCGAGATCGACTTCCTCGACGCTCCAATCCTGTTCGTAGTCCCAGAGGACGGCGGCGTTCATTTTCATCAGGTTTCACCGAACGGTCGAGGTGCGAGTCTCGTGAGCATAGGTCGCCTGCGCCGTTACCGGGCGAGGACCGCCCGGTCCGCTGTGGCAGGGTGAACCTTTGTGACCGACAAGCCGGACGTGGTGCGCAGGACAGGTCCGTTCGCCGTCGGCGACCGGGTCCAGTTGACCGACCCCAAGGGGCGGCACTACACGATGCTCCTCACCCCGGGCGCTGAGTTCCATACCCACCGGGGTGCCGTCGCCCACGACGAGGTCATCGGCTTGCCCGAGGGCAGCGTGGTCAAGTCCACTAACGGTGACGCGTTCTTGGTGCTGCGTCCCCTGCTGGTCGACTACGTGATGTCGATGCCGCGCGGGGCGCAGGTGATCTACCCCAAGGATGCCGCGCAGATCGTCCATGAGGGCGATATCTTCCCCGGTGCCCGGGTGCTAGAGGCCGGCGCCGGTTCCGGCGCAATGACCTGCTCGTTGCTACGTGCTGTGGGCCCCGACGGTGAAGTGATCTCCTACGACGTTCGCGCCGACCATGCCGAGCACGCTCAGCGCAATGTGGCGACGTTCTTCGGACAGGATCCCGACAACTGGCGTCTGATCATCTCCGATGTGGTCGACTCCGATCTCCCCGAGGCGTCGGTCGATCGCGCGGTACTCGACATGCTCGCGCCATGGGACGTCCTGGATGCCGTGGCTCGGATGCTGGTGCCAGGTGGGGTGCTGATCATCTACGTCGCCACGGTCACCCAGCTGTCGACGATTGTCGAGGCGTTGCGCGAGCGGCAGTGCTGGACCGAACCTCGGTCCTGGGAGACGCTGCAGCGCGGGTGGAACGTCGTCGGGCTGGCGGTCCGCCCTGAACACACCATGCGCGGGCATACCGCGTTTCTGGTTTCCGCTCGCCGGTTAGCACCGGGAACCGTGACCCCTCCGCCGCTGCGCCGCAAGGGCCGCGGCAACCGGACCGCCGGCACGGGAACAGATGAGCCCGCCACCTGAGGTTCTCGTCGTCGGGGCCGGGCCGGTGGGCCTGGCTGCAGCGCTAGCTCTGGTCCGCGGCGGAGTTCGCGTTGATCTTGTGGAAGCCCGGTCAGCGCTGAGCAGTGAGTCGCTGGCGGCAACCTTTCATCCACCGACGTTGCAGATCCTCGCCGATCTTGGGATCGACCTGGTCGGCCACGGACTGGAAGCGCGAACGATCGCCTATCGCGATGCGACAGGTGGGCCGCCGGCACGTTTCCATCTGGCCGAACTGGCTTCCGACACCCGTTACCCGTATCGGCGTCACATTCCGCAGATCGAGGTCTGCCGGCTGATGCTGGCCAGGCTTGAAGCCTCCCCGCTATGCCGGATCCGGTTCGGCACCGCCGCAGATGCGGACATGGGCTGTGCCTACCGGTGGGTTTTCGCGGCCGACGGGGCCGACAGCGGGCTGCGTGAGGCTGCAGGCATCGCGTTCACCGGCGATCCGTATGCCGGAACCGTGATTCGCTTACTCTGCGAACCTACGGGTTTCGAAGAATGGGACCCGGTGACCTATGTCGTCGCCGAGGACACCTCGGTCAGTGTGTTGCGGATGGCCGATCACATCCGAGTGATCGTCCGGACCGATGACGACGGGGCGGTGAGCCCGGCGGCCGCGGTCGCGACCGCGATTCGAGTGACCGGGGTGACCCCGGCGGTGCGATCCTGGTCCCACTACCGGTCGCAACGTCGAGTAGTGACCACCAATCACATCGGCACACTGATTTTGGTGGGCGACAGCGCCCATGTGACCACCACCCGAGGAGGGATGAATATGAACGCGGGCATCCATGACGCCGCGGTTATCGCGACTGCGCTCACGCGTGACGTCGACAGTGTCGCGAGCGCGGCATCCGACCGGCTTAGCGCCGCGCGCGATGTGTTGCTCCCGCGTACGCACGACACGCTCGAGGACCCCGGTGCCCGGCTTCAGCGGGTCCGGGCTCTGCAGCGAGAGCCACAAGCACGCCGCGAGTTCCTGCGTCGCGGAGCCATGTTGGACATGGTGAGCTGGCCATGATCCTCGCTGAGATTCCCGATCCCGCGACCGCGCATAGGGTCGGGGTCGTGGTTCCGCCGTCCAACCCGGTGGTCGAACCCGAACTGCACGCGCTCGTCGGCAATGACGTCCTGGTTTATGGTTCGCGGCTGCCGCGATTTCCCGGTGTGACGCTGCAGGAGCGCAATCGGATGTACGTCCCTGCCTATGCCGAGTCCCTTGATGAACTCTTCGGCCTTGACCCGGTATGCGCTCTGGTGGCACTAACCGGACCCAACTACCAGTTCGGAGTCGAGGGCGACCGGGATATATGTGCCGATCTCACAAAGCGGTTCGGCGCACCGGTCCATACCGCGAGCCTGGCGATCTACGACACGCTGACCAGTTTGGAAATCACCGATATCCACCTGCTGTCGCCCTATCCGGACTGGCTGACCGATGAGACGGTCCGATATTGGTCCGAAGCCGGGATGAATGTGGTCGCTGTCGAGCATCTGCTCAGCCATGGGGAAGAGTTTCACGCCTATGAGACCGGTACCGACGAGGTCGTCAATCGGTTGCGGTTGATCGATCCTGCGCCGGGGTCGGTGATCCTGCTCACCGGCACGGGCTTGGTCAGTGCCGCCAGCATCTACCTCACCGGCCATTCGTGCCGGGTACCGACACTGTCGTCCAATGTGTGTGGCGCGTGGTGGATCCTGAGTCAGTGCGCCGGAAGCTTGGGAAGCGAGCTGTATCAGGAGATCAAGCGTGAGGCGCTGTTGGACTTGGTCTAAGTGCCGTCTGTCCCGCGGATCAATACTCGACCTCGCGCAGCAGAACGCCAGCCGCCTCGGTCGCCCAATAGGTCACGATGATGCTTGCGCCTGCTCTCCGAATCGACAGCAGTAGCTCACGAATCGCGCCAGCGCGATCCAGCCTGCCCTGCGCCGCGGCCGACTCCACCATCGCGTATTCGCCCGATACCTGGTAGGCGGCCACGGGAAGGTCCACCGCGTCGGCGACTTTCGTGATGATGTCGAGGTACGGCAACGCCGGTTTGACCATCACGATGTCGGCGCCCTCATCGATGTCCAGCAGGACTTCGCGAAGCGATTCCCTGCTGTTGCCCGGGAATTGCTGATAGGTGCGCCGGTTTCCCACCAGAGATGATTCCACCGCGTCGCGAAACGGCCCGTAAAAGCTGGATGCGAACTTGGCGGCGTACGCCATGATCGCGACGGATTGATGTCCGGCGGCGTCAAGTCCGGCGCGGATAGCGCCCACCTGGCCATCCATCATGCCGCTGGGCGCGACCATGTGCGCTCCGGCATTGGCTTGCGCCACCGCGACTTCTGCGAATCGGGCGATGCTGTCATCGTTGTGGACGTCACCGCTGTCGTCGAGCACCCCGCTGTGGCCGTGGGTCGTGTATTCGTCGAGGTTGATATCGGCGATGACCACGATGCTGTCGCCCACCTCGGCGACAACAGAGCGCAAGGCGCGCTGCATGATTCCGTCCGGCGCCGATGCCTCTGCCCCGTCGGAGTCCTTGGTCGAGGGAATTCCGAAGAGCATAATGCCGCCGACTCCGGCAGCGGCGGCGGTGGCCGCGGCACGGACGGCGGTATCGATGGAGTGCTGATGCTGCCCGGGCATGGAAGGGATCTCCCGGGGTTGATCGATACCGTCACGCACGAATATGGGCTGAATGAGCGCTGACGGAGCAAGACTCACCTCGGCGGTCAGCCGACGCAGTGCCGTGGTGCGACGCAATCTGCGCGGGCGGTAGGGGTGGGGTGACGATGTCAGTTCCTCTGGCTCCGGTATGGGCGCGTTCACGACCGTCCGTCCTGTTCGACGTGATTGGCGACGAACACCGAATCGATATGGGCTGATACTTCGGCGGGGGGTCGGGCGTACCAAAATCCTGTGACCGGCCGCGCCGTACAGCCCAGCGAGCGAAGGCGGACTTCGGTCTCGGCCGATTTCAGCAATAGGCCAAGGGGATCCAGTACCTGCAGGCCTGCTTCGTGACGGATTCCGTAGTGCCACAGAATCTCCGCGGGCAGGCCCTCTGCTGGGATGATGACCTGCGCGCCCTCGGACGCCGCATGCTGTGCTGCAGCGCCGAACTCCTCGATGAATTGTTGCGGCGCGCCCGCGATCGCCGATGTGATGGTGTCCGTCCCACCCGGAAGCAGGGAATAACTCGAATACCAGTGTTCGGTCCGATAGCGCCGGATGTTGTCGGTGATCGGCTCGCGAAGCCCCGGTGCGAATCCGATGATGCCGAAACGAATCTCGTTTCTGGCGCAGTAATTGAACACCGTATTGCCGTACCCCAGCGTGGGGATAGTCGCCAGACTCCGGGCTGCCGGAAGTCCGGGGTCCTGGCCGGCCGCGATCACCCAAGCGTCGAAGCCGTCGCGCTCGGCCTGCACCGCTGTATCGGCAAAATACTGATTGAAGCGCAGCGCGATTGATCCATAACTTACGTATTGGTAGGGGACCGGAGTCTCGTACGCCCGTCGGGGCAATGTACGGATTGACACCTCGGTGTCCGGATCAACAACGGCGGAAATATGGTCCTGGTACCACGCGTCGAGTTCGGGTAGCCGGCCCGCGATGACGTGTTTCTGCAGCCAGATTCTCATGGTGCCCTCCTGGGTCGTTGCTCGATTGTGGCCCAGGTAGTCATCGCTGCGGCGCAATTCCCTGTGGGCCGTCGGGAGTTCGATCTTCTGGGTTTTAGCACCGGCCCGATCCGCATTGTCGCCTCATCGAGGGGCAGTGGCGGAAGGAGCTTGCGCCGCGGTGCGAGTATTGCCGACCTCCAGCAGCATGTCGGCGGTCTCGCGGGTTAGCTGCCAACCGCCACCAGTGGGCCGAAACTCCATTGGAAAGCTGAACTCGCCCGGATCTCCCGGGTCGGTTTTTCCCGGGTTGGCTGTGGTGACTGTGATGGTGGCCAGAGTGTCACCCGGTTCGGTATCGGACCATCGGATCTCGGTCGCGGTGACCGTCACGGGTGTGAATCCGCCGTCACGGAGAGCCGCGGCGAAGTTGTCGAGTGCGGCGGCCTCCGAAGGCGAGGCGTTCTGTATCAATTGCAGCTTGTCGGAGCCCGGTACTGCGACGTCGGCCAGCCGGTACATCACATCTGTGAGTGCCTCGGGTGCCGGCAGCGGCCCCAAGTACCGCGACGCGG
>CALQLM010000110.1 GCA_943331415.1 Bifidobacterium breve | reverse complement strand
GACAGCAGGCCCGCCAGCAGCACGACCGCGCCAGAGAACACCGTGATTGCCGCGACGATATTGGTGTCCTGGGTGGCGATACCCTGCACCACCCACTCGCCCATACCGTGCCAGCCGAAGATCTTCTCCACGAATACGGCACCGGTGACCAGGCCCGCGACGCTGTAGGCGAACAGCGTCGCCATCGGGATCAGTGCGGTGCGCAGGCCGTGTTTGAACAGGGCCTGGCGCCGGGTCAGGCCTTTGGCCCGCGCCGTACGGATGAAGTCCTGGCCCAGCACGTCGAGCATGGCGTTGCGCTGATACCGGCTGTAACCCGCGATCGCCATCAACGCCAGCGTGAGGGTGGGCAGCACCAGATGCTGCAGGCGGTCAACAAACCGGTTCCAGCCCCCGCCCACGGCATCCGGTGACGTCTCACCGGTGTATTCGAACAGTTGCACGCCCAACACCGAATTGACCCGTAACGCAACCAGAATCAGCAGGCCGGCCAGAACGAATGTCGGTGTACTGATGATCAGAAGTGACGCAGCGGTGATCACCCGATCCGATAATCGGTACTGGCGAACTGCACCCCAGGCGCCGACGAGTACGCCGATCACGGTGCCCAGCACCGATCCGATTACCAGCAGTCGCAGGCTGACGCCGATGCGTCGCCACAACTCGCCTGAGACCGGCTGACCGTTGACCGTCGTTCCGAAGTCGCCGCGTACCGCACCGGACACCCAGTGCGCGTAGCGCAACGGCACCGGTTTATCCAGATCAAGCTCAGCAGCCTTGGCATCGATCACGGCCTGCGGTGGGCGGGGGTTGCGTTGCAGCAGGCTGTTGAGCGGGGTGAAGGTCAACGACGTCAGGCTGAACGTGAGGAATGAGGCCAGGGCCAGCAGCACGATGTAATTGAGCAGCCGACGCACCAGGAACCGCGTCATCGGCGGCACGCCGGCGGTCGTTGCATGGACCACAGGGTAGTGCGATCGGGCCTGCCGCCGCGGCTTCGCCATTCGGTTCATACCGATTACTAACGGTGACGCCGCCGCGGACTGTCGCTACCATCGCCACGACCCAACTCTCGAAGAAACTGGAGGCTGCCTTGAGCGTCACCGACACCTATCTGGCCAATAACGCCGATTACGCGAAAACCTTCAACGGCCCGCTTCCACTGCCGCCGAGCAAGCATGTGGCCGTGGTCGCGTGCATGGATGCCCGGATGAACGTCTACGGCATCCTGGGCCTGCAGGAAGGGGAGGCGCACGTGATCCGCAACGCCGGCGGCGTGGTCACCGATGACGAGATCCGGTCCTTGGCCATCAGCCAGCGACTGCTGGGCACCCGCGAAATCATCCTCATCCACCACACCGACTGCGGAATGCTGACCTTCACCGACGACGACTTCAAACGCGATATCCAGTCCGAGACCGGTATCAAGCCCGAGTGGGCGGCCGAGGCGTTCCCCGACGTCGAAGAGGACGTCCGGCAGTCCCTGCGGCGTATCGAGAACAGCCCCTTCGTCACCAAACACACCTCGCTGCGCGGGTTCGTCTTCGACGTGGCCACCGGCAAGCTCACCGAGGTCACGGCATAGAAAGACCCGCGAGAGGCTGTTGACACAGCCGAACCGCGTTGGCTAGCGTCTCCTCAATCAAGTTAATCTGGTAATAACTACCAACTTTACGAGGAAACGATGGTCAATTTCGTGACCGAGGTGCCCAAGGCCGGTCGCTACGAGCTGAGTCAGCTGCGCTCGCTGGAGGCCGAGGCGATCCACATCATCCGCGAGGTCGCCGCCGAGTTCGAGAAGCCGGTGCTGTTGTTCTCCGGAGGTAAGGACTCGATCGTGATGCTGCATCTGGCGATCAAGGCTTTCACGCCCGGGCGTCTGCCGTTCCCGGTGATGCATGTCGACACCGGGCACAACTTCGACGAAGTGATCGCGACCCGCGACGACCTGGTCGCCCGCCACGGCGTGCGGTTAGTGGTCGCGAGCGTGCAGCAGGACATCGACGCCGGGCGGGTGGTGGACAACGGGCCGTCGCGCAACCCGTTGCAGACCGTGACGTTGCTGCGCGCCATCCGGGAGAACAAGTTCGACGCCGCGTTCGGTGGGGCGCGCCGTGACGAGGAGAAGGCCCGAGCCAAGGAGCGGGTGTTCAGCTTCCGCGATGAGTTCGGTCAGTGGGACCCCAAGGCGCAGCGGCCCGAACTCTGGAACCTCTACAACGGCCGTCATCGCAAGGGTGAGCACATCCGGGTGTTCCCGCTGTCGAACTGGACCGAGTACGACATCTGGGCATATATCGGGGCTGAGAACATTCCGCTGCCCGGGATCTACTACGCCCACACCCGGCCGGTGTTCCGCCGCGACGGCATGTTGCTGGCGGTGCACGAGTTCATGCAGCCCGACGCGGGAGAAGAAGTGTTCGAGACCTCCGTGCGGTTCCGCACGGTCGGCGATGTCACCTGCACCGGCTGCGTGGAATCAGTCGCCGCCACTGTCGAGGAGGTTATCGCCGAAACCGCACTATCGCGGCTTACCGAACGCGGTGCCACCCGCGCCGACGACCGCATCTCCGAAGCCGGAATGGAAGATCGCAAGCGGGAGGGTTACTTCTGATGACCGAGCCCACGTTCCCGGCCGTTCCGGGACAGACCCTGCTGAGGCTGGCCACTGCCGGTTCGGTCGACGACGGCAAGTCCACACTGATCGGCCGGCTGCTTTATGACTCCAAGGCGGTGATGGAGGATCAGCTCGCGGCCGTCGAACGCACCTCGCGGGAACGGGGCAATGACTACACCGATCTAGCCCTGGTGACCGACGGCCTGCGTTCGGAGCGTGAGCAGGGCATCACCATCGACGTTGCGTACCGATACTTCGCCACGGCGAAGCGGAAGTTCATCATCGCCGACACCCCGGGGCACCTTCAGTACACCCGGAACATGGTCACCGGGGCCTCCACCGCACAGTTGGTGATCGTGCTCGTCGACGCCCGCCATGGCCTGTTGGAGCAGTCCCGTCGGCACGCCTTCCTGGCATCGCTTCTGGGCGTGCAGCACATCGTGCTGGCGGTCAATAAGATGGACCTGATCGACTGGGATCAAGAGCGCTACAACTGGATTCGCGATGAGTTCCACGCCTTCGCGGCCCGGCTGGACATCCACGACGTCACCACCATTCCGATCTCGGCGCTCAATGGCGACAATGTGGTCACCAAATCTGCCCGTGCGCCCTGGTACGACGGTCCTCCGCTGCTCAGTCACCTCGAGGATGTTTACATCGCCGGTGACCGCAACCTGGTCGATGTGCGCTTTCCGGTGCAGTACGTGATCCGCCCGCAGACCCGCGAACATGCCGACCACCGCAGCTACGCGGGTACGGTCGCCAGCGGCATCATGCGTCCCGGTGACGAAGTCGTGGTGTTACCCGGTGGCAGGACCAGCCACATCACCGCCATTGACGGGCCGGAAGGCCCTGTGTCCGAGGCGTTTCCGCCGATGGCGGTGTCGATCAGTCTGGCTGACGATATCGACATCTCCCGCGGTGATCTGCTGGCACGTCCGCAGAACCAGCCCGCCGTCTCCACCGAATTCGACGCGATGGTGTGCTGGATGGCCGACGAGGCTGCGCTGGAACCAGGCCGGGACTATGTCATCAAGCAGACCACCCGTACCACTCGGGCCCGGGTCATCGCCCTTGACTACCGGCTCGACGTCAACACCCTGCACCGCGATAAGAGCGCGACGGCGTTGAAGCTCAACGAACTCGGGCGGGTCAGCCTGCGTACTCAGGTTCCCCTGCTACTTGACGAGTACTCGCGCAATGCCGCCACCGGTTCGTTCATCCTGATCGACCCCGAGACCAACGTCACCGTGGCCGCCGGCATGGTGCGCGACACCGCACCGGCGGCAACGCGTGCTGCCACCCCTAACACGGTGCGCCACCAGTCACTGGTGGCGGCGGGGGAGCGACTGACCAAGGGACGCACGGTGTGGTTCACCGGGCTGTCGGGATCGGGCAAGTCCTCGGTAGCGGTACTGGCCGAGCAGAGTCTGCTCGAACACGGCTGTCCCGCTTACATTCTCGATGGCGACAACCTGCGTCACGGTCTCAACGCCGATCTTGGTTTCACGATGGCCGACCGGGCCGAGAACCTGCGCCGCCTGGCGCATGTGGCCACTCTGATGGCTGATGCCGGACTCACTGTGCTGGTTCCCGCGATCAGCCCACTGGAGGAGCACCGCGAGTTGGCCCGAAAGGTGCACTCGGATGCCGGCATCGAGTTTTTCGAGGTGTTCGTCGACACCCCGTTGGCCGATTGCGAACGCCGCGATCCCAAGGGTCTGTATGCCCGGGCGCGGGCCGGGGAGATCACCCACTTCACCGGAATCGACAGCCCCTATCAGCGACCCAAGAATCCCGACCTGCGGCTAACTCCCGACCACACCGCGGCGCAGCTCGCCCAGCAGGTCATCGACTTACTGGACTCGCCGCAGTGAACGATCACACGTTGGCGGCGACACTGGCCACCGAGGCCGGCCGGCTGCTGCTTGATGTACGAACCGAATTCGTCGACGCCACCGCGCAGGAACGCAAGGCCGCCGGCGACCAGCGCTCGCACGATTTCCTGATGGAACAGTTGGCGGCCGTCCGCCTAGACGATGCGGTGCTCTCTGGGGAGGGCGCCGACGATCCGGTCCGGTTGCGATCAGACCGGGTCTGGATCGTCGACCCGCTCGACGGCACCCGCGAGTTCTCCGAACTCGGCCGCGACGACTGGGCGGTGCACGTCGCGCTGTGGCAGGCCGGCGAACTCGTCGCGGGCGCGGTGGCGCTACCGGCCCAGGGCGTCACCCTGTCGACCCCCGGAGTGGCGGCCCTTCCGCCCGCCCCCGCCGTGCCCCGCATCGTGGTCTCGCGTACCCGCCCTCCCGCGGTGGCGTTGCGGGTTCAGGATCAGTTAGGCGCAGCGCTGGTCGAGATGGGGTCGGCGGGGGCCAAGGTCGCCGCGGTGGTTCAGGGCCACGCCGAGGTCTACGTCCATGCCGGCGGGCAATACGAGTGGGATTCCGCTGCGCCGGTCGCCGTCGCCCGGGCGGTCGGGTTGCACACCTCCCGCATCGACGGCTCGCCCCTGCGCTACAACCAGGCTGACCTGCTGCTGCCCGACCTACTGGTCTGCCGGCCGGAGTACGCAGAGGCCGCACTGGCTGCGCTGCGGTAGGCGCCCGACGGCGCTCTGCGGGTTGCTGAGAGTTGGCAATTCAGGTGGGCATCGCCACACAGGATCACCCCCACAGTCACGTCGGAACCGTTAGCGGACCGCCGATGGTGTGCGTGTCGCGGCACTGTTGCTCGGCGATTACCTCGAGGCGCCCACGAACGCCTTTCAACAGGTGATTGTGGATTCGACACTGATTCGCCGAGACGGGTGTGACAGGGCCGAAAGTAACTTCTTCACCGAGTAGCTTGGTGCTTAGATTTCTCTCAGTTACTCTCATCACGTCAGTGTTAAATGCTTACTTTAAGGACCTCCTGTGCAAATCTCTCTTCGTTCTCACCTGATCGCGGGTACTGCCGCGGTCGT
>CALQLM010000109.1 GCA_943331415.1 Bifidobacterium breve | reverse complement strand
GGTGGTTCTGGTGGCCGCAGAATGTCCGGCCGCGGCCGGTCCCGGCGCCCTGGCCCGCTGTCACCGCTGGCGAGCCGGTCAGCGCTTCTTGAATATCGTTCGGTGCCAGCCCTTTTCGGCGACGCCGGTGATATCGCTCATGACGTGCTTGATGGTCAGATACTCCTCGAAGGAGTAGTCCGACATATCCTTGCCGAACCCGGATGCCCCGAACCCACCGTGTGGCATCTCGCTGATGATCGGGATGTGGTCATTGATCCATACGCACCCGGCGTTGATCTCCCGGGATGCCCGTTGCGCGCGGTAGACGTCACGGGTCCAGGCTGAAGCAGCCAGCCCGTAGTCGGTGTCATTGGCTTGGCGCAGCGCATCATCGTCGCCATCGTGAGGCCGGACGGTGAGCACCGGCCCGAAGATCTCATCGCGGTAGACCTCGGAATCCTCGGTCACGTCGGCCAGGAGGGTGGGCAGGTAGAAGAACCCGGGCGAGTCGGGAGCCGTTCCGCCGGTGATGACGCGGGCGCCCTGGGCGGGTGCGCGGGCGACGATCGCGGCGATCTTGTCACGGTGCGCGCGCGAGATGACCGGGCCGAGGTCGGTGTCGGGGTCCTGCGGGTCGCCCACGACAAGCTTGCCCATGAGTTCGGCCACCCCGGCCACGAAGTCGTCATAGAGATTGCGGGCCACGATCGCGCGGGTGGCCGCTGTGCAGTCCTGACCGGTGTTGATCAACGCCCCTGCTACCGCGCCGTGGATCGCGGCGTCGAGGTCAGCGTCGTCGAACACCACGAACGGCGCCTTGCCGCCGAGTTCGAGTTGGGTGCGATGCCCGTGCACTGCGGCGGCCGACATGACTTTTCGGCCCACCGCAGTGGATCCGGTGAAGGTGACGACGTCGACGCCCCGGTGGCCGGCCAGCGCTGTGCCGGCATCGGCCCCGGCACCGGTGACGACGTTGAACACCCCGTCGGGCAGGCCGGCCTCGGTAGCCAGCCGGGCCAGGGTGAGCGTGGTCAGCGGGGTGAGTTCGGCGGGCTTGATCACCACCGAGCAACCGGCCGCCAACGCCGGGATGCCCTTCCACACCGCCATCTGCAGCGGATAGTTCCACGGGGTGATGGTGGCGACCACGCCCACCGCCTCGCGCCGGATGGACGAGGTGTGATCGGCGGAGTACTCCGCGGTGGCCTTGCCCTCGAGATGGCGGGCCGCTCCGGCGAAGAACGCGATGTTGTCAACGCTGCCGGGAACGTCGAACTCCGTCGCCAGCCGCACCGGCTTGCCGGTCTGGCTGACCTCCTCGGCGACGATATCGGTGGCGTGGGACTCGACGAGTTCGGCGAGCTTGGCCAGCACGGCGGACCGCTCGGCCGGGGTGGCACCCGACCACCCGGGCAGCGCCGCCCGGGCCGAGGCCACCGCCATGTCGACGTCGGCTCCGGTGGCGAGGGCAAGTTCGGCCACGGATGCTCCGGTTGCGGGGTTTATCACCTGATGGCGGCCTCCATCGGTCGTCACCGGTGCGCCGTCGATCCAGCTACTGGGAATCACCGGCCAACGGTAACCGAGCAGACCGGCATCTGCTGCGTATTCCGACCCAAAATCCGAGTAATAGTGGCCTTTTCCTCCTATTCGGTTGGCTAATACAACGAATTCCGTGCACAATCGACCAGTGGATGAAATGTCCAAGACGATCATCGAGAAGCTTCAGCGCGACGGACGCCGGTCCTATGCGGGGATCGGCAAGGACGTCGGCCTGTCGGAGGCCGCGGTGCGCCAGCGGGTGCAACGGCTCATCGATGCCGGCGTGATGGACATCGTCGCGGTCACCGATCCGATGCAACTGGGGTTCAACCGGCAGGCGATGGTCGGGGTCCGCTGCCAGGGCGATACCACCAAGGTCGCCGAGCGGCTCGCGAAAATCGATGCCGTGTCCTACGTGGTGTTGACGGCGGGCAACTTCGACGCACTCGTCGAAATCGTCTGCGCCGATGACGCCGAACTGCTGGACCTGCTCAATACCGAAATACGGGCGATACCGGGAGTGACCTCCACCGAGACGCTCGTCTATCTGAAACTCGTTAAACAACAATATAATTGGGGAACACGATGACAACCACCGAAACCCGGGATCTCACCGCTGAGTTGTCGGCCAAGGCCGACCGCCACCTATGGGGACACTTCGCCAGGCACGGCCACGGCATCAGCGCACCGATCATCTCCCGGGGCGAGGGCTGCTACATCTACGACAGCCATGGCAAGCGGTACTTCGACGGCCTGTCCGGACTGTTCGTGGTGCAGGTCGGCCACGGCCGCGCGGAACTTGCCGAGGCCGCCGCGAAGCAGGCCGAGACGTTGGACTTCTTTCCGCTGTGGTCCTACGCCACCCCGCCGGCGATCGAACTGGCCGATCGGTTGGCGCACTACGCCCCCGGCGATCTGAACCGGGTGTTCTTCACCACCGGCGGCGGCGAAGCCGTGGAGAGTGCGTGGAAGCTGGCCAAACAGTTCTTCAAGCTGACCGGCAAACCCGGCAAATACAAAGTGGTTTCGCGGGCCATCGCCTATCACGGCACCCCGCAGGGCGCTCTGGCCATCACCGGCCTACCGGACTTCAAAGCGCCCTTCGAGCCGTTGACACCGGGCGGCTTCCGGGTGCCGAACACCAACTTCTACCGCGCGCCCGCGCCATATGACACCGACCCCAAGGCCTGGGGCCGCTACTGCGCGGACCGGATCGCCGAAGCCATCGAGTTCGAAGGCCCCGACACCGTCTGCGCGGTATTCCTCGAACCCGTGCAGAACGCCGGCGGCTGCTTCCCGCCGCCGCCCGGATACTTCGAACGGGTCCGCGAGATCTGCGACGAATACGACGTGCTGCTGGTTTCCGATGAGGTGATCTGCGCGTTCGGCCGCATCGGTTCGATGTTCGCCTGCGACGACTTCGGCTATGTTCCCGACATCATCACCTGTGCCAAGGGGATGAGTTCGGGCTACTCGCCCATCGGCGCAATGATCGCCTCGGATCGGCTCTTCGAGCCGTTCAACGATGGCAAGACCACCTTCGGCCACGGCTACACCTTCGGCGGACACCCGGTGTCGGCCGCAGTGGCGTGCGCCAATCTGGACATCTTCGAGCGCGAAGGAATCAACGACCACGTCAAGACCAACGCGCCGATTCTGCGGGCCACCCTCGAGCAACTGTTGGAGCTTCCGATCGTCGGCGACGTCCGCGGCGAGGGCTTCTTCTATGGCATCGAACTCGTCAAAGACAAGAAGACCCGGGAAACCTTTGACGACTCCGAGAGTGAGCGGTTGCTGCGCGGATTCCTCTCCGCCGCGCTCTTCGAGGCCGGGCTCTACTGCCGTGCCGACGACCGCGGTGACCCGGTGGTTCAGCTGGCCCCACCGCTGATCAGCGGTCCCGCCGAGTTCGACGAGATCTACCAGATCCTGCACCGGGTGCTGGGCGAAGCAAGTCGGCTGCTGTGACTTCGGCTCCTAGGAACCCCAAGCCATCCGTCGATCCGGTTCGGTGGCAACCGCCGCCGGTCGCGACGCTGCCCGAGTTCGGGCCTGCCGAGCTCACCGTCGTACCGATGCCGGGTGATGCACCCGAGGACATTGTCGTCGATGCCGACGGCGCGCTGTGGACCGGACTTGTCGATGGCCGCATCGTGCGGATCGGACCGGACGGCGCGGTGCGGGTGGTCGGGCAGACCACCGGCCGGCCGTTGGGGATGACGGTGGCCCGCGATGGCCGACTGCTGATCTGCACCAGCCCGGGTGGACTGCTGGCAATGGACCGCACCAGCGGGCATACCGAGGTGCTGGTGGATTCCGTCAACTTCCGGCCGCTGAACTTCTGTTCGAACGTCGTCGAACTGCCCGACGGCACCATCTATTTCACCCAGTCCACCGCGAAGTTCACCTACGCCAACTTCAAGGGCGCGATCATTGAGGCGCGCGGCGACGGCGGGCTGTTCCGGCGTGATCCGGATGGCACCGTGCACACCGTGCTGGAGAACCTGTACTTCGCCAACGGACTCACCCCGACCCTTGACGGCACAGCACTGGTATTCGCCGAGACTCAGGGCCGGCGGCTGTCGAAGTACTGGCTGTCCGGGCCGAAGGCGGGCACGGTGACGGTTCTGGCCGAGCATCTGCCGAACATGCCGGACAACATCTCGACCGGATCCGATGGCCGGATCTGGGTGGCGATGGTGACCCCGCGCAACACCGCCGCCGACGCCCTGGCGCCCCGGATTCCACTGCTGCGCAAGCTGGTGTGGGCGCTACCCGACCGGTTCCAACCCCAGATCGTGCCGGAGGTCTGCGCGGTGGCGTTTGATCCCGACACCGGGGCGGCAGTGGCCGGCGTGCGGATGACGCGCCCGGATTTCGGGGTGGTGACCGGCCTGGTGGAACACCAGGGCCGGCTGTGGATGAGCAGTATCGGCTTCCCAGCCGTCGCCCACTGCGCCGTCCCGGCCTAGCGGCGAGGCTCCCCGACTTCGACGCTCCTATCGCCTAACCTGCGAGGCGATGGTGATGATGACCAGGCTGCGGCGGGCTGCCGCCTTGACGGCGACCCTCTTCATGGTGGGCTCGCCTGTTCTGGCCTGGGCCGAACCCGCCGCCGGGCCCGATCCCAACAGCTGCCCGTACAAGGTCTCCACCCCGCCGGCTGTGGACTCCTCCGAGGTGCCGACCGCGGGCGATCCCCCCCAGCCGCTTCCGGTGCCGGCCTCTGCGGTCGGCGGCGAGGCGCTGAGCGGTTGCGGCGTTATCGTCGCCGCCGGAACGCCGCCGCTGCCGGGCGATGTCTCGGCTGAAGCCTGGCTCGTCGCCGACCTGGACACCGGTGATGTCATCGCGGCCCGCGACCCGCACGGCCGGCATCGGCCCGCCAGCGTCATCAAGGTGCTGACTGCCATGCTCGCGATCAACGAACTGCCGCTAAACAGGATCATCATTGGCACCCAGGAGGATGCCAACGCCGAGGGCACCAAAGTGGGTGTAGACGTCGGCGGCCGCTACACCGTCAACGACCTGCTGCACGGTCTGCTGATGCATTCCGGCAATGACGCCGCCCACGCACTCGCCGCCGCCCTCGGCGGTATGGATGTCGCCCTGCAGAAAATCAATGTGTTGGCCGGAAAGCTCGGGGGCCGCGACACCCGGGTGGCGACCCCGTCCGGTCTGGATGGACCCGGGATGAGCACCTCGGCCTATGACATGGGCCTGTTCTACCGTTACGCGTTCGCCAACCCGATCTTCGCCGATATCGCCGCCACCCGGACCTACAACTTCCCGGGCCACGGCGACACACCGGGCTACGTGCTCGAGAACGACAACAAGTTGCTGATGAATTATCCGGGCGCGATGGGCGGCAAGACCGGCTTCACCGATGACGCCCAGCAGACCTTCGTCGGAGCCGCCAACCGTGATGGACGTCGCCTGGTCTCGGTGCTGCTGCGCGGCACCCGCGAGCCGATTCCGCCATGGCAGCAGTCCGCGCGTCTGCTCGACTACGGCTTCGCCACCGCGCCCGGCACCCAGATCGGCACCCTGATCGAACCGGACCCC
>CALQLM010000108.1 GCA_943331415.1 Bifidobacterium breve | reverse complement strand
TGTGTCCCGAGCACGGTGCCCGCGAACTGCTCGGTGCGCGCAGCCGCGGCCTCATCGGTGACGAGCGTCGTCACCAGTTCAACGAGCGGCAGTACCGGTACCGGATTGAAGAAATGCAAGCCCAGCACCCGGCCCGGATTCTTGGTGGCCGCGCCCAACTTCATGATCGGGATGCTCGAGGTGTTCGACGCGAGCACCGCGTCCGGGTCGGTGATGATCTCGTCGAGTTGGCTGAAGATACCGGCCTTGATCTTCTCGTCCTCGATCACCGCCTCGATGACCAGTTGACGGTCTGCCAGATCGGTCAGCTTGGTGGTGAATCGCAGCTTGTCGATCGCACGATCACGCTCACGTTCGGTGATCTTTCCCGCGCTGACCCCGCGTTCCAGCGACTTGATCAGACGGGCGCGGCCGGCGTTGATCAATGCCTCGGTGGTCTCGAAGACGGTGACGTCGACACCGGCCCGGGCACAGACTTCGGCGATGCCGCCGCCCATCTGGCCGGCGCCGATGATGCCGACGCGCTCGATCGCTGATTGACCCATCAGTGGAACTGTCCCTCTTCGGTCGAGCCCGCCAGTGCGGTGGTCGAGGAGTTCGGGTCCACCGTGGTGGCGATCCGATCGAAGTAGCCGGCCCCGACCTCGCGCTGATGCTTGGTCGCGGTGTAACCGCGTTCCTCGGCCGCAAACTCGCGCTCCTGCAACTCGACATAGGCCGACATCTGGTTGCGTGCGTAACCGTACGCCAGGTCGAACATCGAGTAGTTGAGCGCGTGGAAGCCGGCCAGGGTGATGAACTGGAACTTGAATCCCATTGCGCCAAGCTCTTTTTGGAACTTTGCGATAGTGGAATCGTCGAGATGCTGCTTCCAGTTGAACGACGGCGAGCAGTTGTAGGCCAGCATCTGGTCCGGGAATTCACTCTTGACGCCTTCGGCGAACTTCGCCGCGAGCTCGAGGTCGGGCGTCCCGGTCTCCATCCAGATCAGATCCGCGTAGGGCGCATACGCCTTGGCGCGGGCGATGCACGGCGCAAGGCCGTTGGAGATCCGATAGAACCCCTCCGAGGTGCGCTCGCCGGTGATGAAGGGCTGGTCGCGCTCGTCGACGTCGGAGGTGATCAACGTCGCCGCCTCGGCATCGGTACGGGCGATGACGACGGTAGGCACGTCAGCCACGTCAGCAGCCAGGCGGGCAGAGGTCAACGTACGGATGTGTTGCTGGGTCGGGATCAGCACCTTGCCGCCCAGGTGGCCGCACTTCTTCTCCGAAGCCAACTGGTCCTCCCAGTGCGAGCCCGCGACGCCGGCGGCGATCATCGCCTTCTGCAACTCGTAGACGTTCAACGCACCGCCGAAGCCGGCCTCGCCGTCGGCGACGATCGGCACCAGCCAGTTGTCGATCGAGGTGTCACCCTCCACCTTGGCGATCTCATCGGCGCGCAACAGCGCGTTGTTGATCCGCCGCACCACCTGGGGCACCGAGTTGGCCGGGTACAGGCTCTGGTCGGGGTAGGTATGGCCGGAGAGGTTGGCGTCACCGGCGACCTGCCAGCCGGACAGGTAGATCGCCTTGAGTCCACCGCGCACCTGCTGGACGGCCATGTTGCCGGTCAGCGCGCCCAGGGCGTTGACGAAATCCATATCGTGCAGCTGGCTCCAGAGGATCTCCGCGCCGCGCCGCGCCAGGGTGGCCTCCTCGACCACGGTGCCCTGCAGCGCGATGACGTCGGCCGGGGTGTAGGTCCTGTCCACATGCGTCCACCGGGGGTTGGTGTCCCAGTCGCGCTGGATCTCTGCGGCGCTCTTCGGCTTACCGACATCGGACATTGGACTCTCCTTCGGGTCACGTCCCCAGATGCTGTTGTGTTAACCCCGGGGCGGCTTGGCTCATCTGCTAACCCCACAATTTCACATGACATATCCGCAGTTCTAGCTGGTATCGATGCCAATTTTCGCAATGGTTACCGATTAACTTGCGAAGTTTGCGAAGTACTGTCCGAACACCCAGCTCAGATCGGGAAGAGCTCAGATCGGGAAGATCGATGCGACGGATTTCGTCTCGTCTCCCACGAGGTACGTGAGCGTCCTCACGGTGCGATCGGTGAGCTCGGGACCGAACTTGTCCGTCGAGCCGGGCGGGTACACGTGCACGAGCACCTCCAGCCGGTCGCCGTAGGCGATTGGGGCGTCATGCTCGATCGTCACCCGAAGCGGAGCCTCCTGAAGCTCGGGATAGGGCCCGAGGTACTCCTCGACGACCTTCCAGTACACGGAGTTGTTGACATGGTCGAACAGATCGATATCGCTCACCCGGATGGGAAACTCCCAGATCTCATCGGCGTCCTCACGCGATCCGGCCTTCATGTAGGCCTTCCAACGCAGCCTGTTGACCTCGGTGGTGCACAGCAGTGCCTCCATGAAGTCATCAGCGATCCGGGCCGGGCCCTGGGTTTCACGATTGAAGTTGATCCAGAAGGCCTCAGACTCGATCAGACCACCGCGGCGGCCTTCGATTCGCACCCGCATCTCGCACCACCGGTTGGACGCACCTGAGCACCACCGGCGCAACCGCAGGGTGTCCTTGAACTCGATCGGGCCGATCATGTCCACCATCGAGCGCCGGACTATCCACAGCGGATGGACGTCGTCGTAACCCTTCTCGCGCAGATGATCCTGGCCCATGTCCTGCATGTAGCGGACAACCCCGTCGAGGCGCAGCCGTCCCAGCCGGTCGACATCGCCGGCCCGCAGTTGCCACTGCCGTTCGAACACTTCTTCGTGTGGTTCCGGGACGGGCATCAGCACCTTCGCCAGACCAGAGTCACCCGTCGCGTAGATGCCCATTGGGGCGATCATGCCAAAAGGCCTAGTGGATGCCAAGAAGGGTGCCGGCTGCCAACCCTGCCAAGGCCTCCTTCGCACGCCGGTAACCTGTCGGGATGCCCAAGACATTCGTCGGATCGCGGGTACGCCAGCTCCGCAGCGAGCGTGGTTTCAGCCAGGCTGCGCTGGCCCAGATGCTGGAGATTTCGCCGAGCTATCTCAACCAGATCGAGCACGATGTGCGGCCGTTGACCGTCGCGGTGCTGCTGCGCATCACCGAGGTGTTCGGGGTCGATGCCACGTTCTTCGCCTCCCAGGACGACACCCGCCTGGTGGCTGAACTCCGTGAGGTCACCTTCGACCGCGACCTTGACGTCGATATCGCTCCCGCCGAGGTGGCCGAGATGGTCAGCGCCCACCCGGCCATCGCGCGCGCGATGGTCAATCTGCATCGGCGTTACCGGATCACCACCGCCCAGTTGGCGGCGGCCACCGAAGACAGGTTCAACGATGGCAGTGGCAGCGGGTCGATCACGATGCCGCACGAGGAGGTACGGGATTACTTCTATCAGCGGCAGAACTACCTGCACGAGTTGGACTCTGCCGCCGAGGATCTGACCAACCGGATGCGCATGCATCGCGGAGATCTGGCCGGTGAGCTGTCCCGGCGGCTCACCGAAGTCCACGGCGTGCACATCATCAGACGTATCGACCTCGGTGACAAAGTGCTGCACCGCTACCACCCGGAGACGAAGACACTCGAGATCAGCAACCACCTCTCATCCGGTCAGCAGATGTTCAAGATGGCTGCCGAGCTGGCTTATCTGGAGGTCGGCGATCTCATCGAAAGCATGGTCACTGAGGGCAAGTTCACCAGCGACGAGTCACGCATCCTGGCAAGGTTGGGACTGGCCAACTATTTCGCCGCCGCGGCAATTCTGCCCTATCGGCAATTTCATGACGTCAGTGAGAATTTCCGCTACGACATCGAGCGGCTCTCCGCCTTCTACCAGGTGAGCTACGAGACGATCTGCCATCGGCTCTCCACCATGCAGCGGCCTTCGATGCGGGGGGTGCCGTTCTCCTTCGTCCGGGTGGATAAGGCTGGGAATATGTCAAAGCGTCAGTCCGCCACAGGATTTCACTTCTCGTCATCGGGTGGCACCTGTCCACTCTGGAATGTCTACGAAACGTTTACGAATCCCGGCAAGATCCTGGTGCAGATCGCACAAATGCCGGACGGTCGCAACTACATGTGGGTGGCGCGGACTGTCGAACGCCGTGCCTCGCGATATGGCCAGCCCGGCAAGACCTTTGCGATCGGATTGGGTTGCGAAGTGCGCCAAGCGAATCGGTTGATCTACTCCGAGGGACTCGACCTGTCTTCGGATAGCGCGACACCGATCGGTGCCGGCTGCCGGGTGTGCGAACGGGATAACTGCCCACAGCGGGCATTCCCGGCATTGGGACGATCCCTCGACATCGACGAGCATCGCAGCACGGTGTCGCCCTACCTCGTACAGGAGTCATGATGAACTCTCCGGCCCGGATTCCACCCGGCGGCCGCCGCGAACTCGGTCTGGTCAACTGGATCATCGCCAAGTTCGCCGCGCGCTCCATCCGGGCACCGCAGATGCACTTGTTCACGACTCTCGGCCAGCACCGACTGCTGTTCCTGGCATTTCTGCCCTATTCCGGTGTGCTGCTGAACTGGGGGAAGCTGCCCAAGCGCGACAAAGAACTGGTGATCCTGCGGGTCGGTCACCTGCGGGCCTCGGAGTATGAACTGCAGCAACATCGCCGGTTGGCGCGCTCTCGCGGTGTTGATCAGGCGTTGCAGGACAAGATCTTCGCCGGGCCGGCGGCGGAGGGTCTGACCGACCGGCAGCGGGCGCTGCTGCAGTCAGTAGACGAATTCGTGACAGACCGGAATGTCTGCGATGAGACCTACGCCGCCCTGTCTGAACACCTGGACCGTGAGCAGATCATCGAATTCTGTGCTCTGGCAGGTCATTACGACGCGATTGCAGGGACACTGGCCACCCTGCGGGTGCCGATGGACTTCCCGGACTGAACAAAGATTGAAGCGCGGGCCGTCCACCGGGAGGAATCCTGCGCCGTCGACCGGCCGTGGTTCATCCAGCGGCCGAACGGGAATCGTTCGTGGGTCTGCGACGATACGGCCACCTTGCGGGTTATCGTTCATCCGTGGCGGCGACACAGGGGGCTGACAGCGCTCAACGCAAGTCGGATCTTTTCGCTCTGTTCACGGTCATCATCTTGGTCATCGGCTTCAGCCTCAGTGACGACATCGTCGAGTTCGCTCTCGACGTCACCGGACACTCCCATTCGGCAGCACCATGGCTCGTGTTCAGCTTGGACTGTCTGCTGGTTGCCGGCACCGCGGTACTCAAGTGGCAGGTCGGAGGAGAGGGCGGCCGGAACGGATTTCTGCGTCAGCTGGTCTGCGGGTCCTGGGGACTTGGGGCGATTCTGGTCATCGGCGGCCATGTGTTCCTGGTCAACACATCCGGCCACCGCGCACAGCTAAGCGACGTCGCCGCGGTGTGGCTCACCCTGGGAGTGACGGCTGTTTTCGTCGCCGGCATGTCGATGTTATTGCTCGCCGCACTCGCGGGCGCAAGGGCCCCACGAGACTGGCTAGCCCCTCTGGTTATCGGAACCTTCACCGCGCAAGTGGCTTCCGCGCTGTGGTATCCGGTGATCGACAGGGGGGACGGATGCGCCGGCAACGTCGCGTCGGGTTACTTCGCCGATATGGCCA
>CALQLM010000107.1 GCA_943331415.1 Bifidobacterium breve | reverse complement strand
CCCGCGCCCTCGTGTCCGCCGAGAACGGGGAAGCCCAGCATCGGGATGCCACCGGTCACCAGGTGGTGATCGGAGTGGCACATGCCGGAGGCTTCCATCTGGACCTTGACCTCGCCCGGCGCAGGATCGCCGATCTCGATCTCCTCGATCGTCCACGGCTGGTTGAACTCGCGGATGAGCGCGCCCTTTGTTCTCACTGCATACCTCCGCTTGACTGACGATTAATTCTTGTGAGCGATCGAGAAGTGTCCTGGATCACGTTAGGCAATCCTATGACCTGACAGGTGTCAAGTCACCAGATCGGCACAGGTGCCTGGCCGAGCGGGTAATAGCCCGGTAGTTTCTCCCCGGCTAGGCTGCGCTCGATGCGCTCCTGCATGCCTTTGGAGAGTTTCCCTTGCTCCATAAGCTTCAAATACAGCTTCTGCACGTGGCCGAAGTCGAAGAAGTCGCGTTGCCACTCGATCAGTCCGTCGGCGTTGAGCCGGAACCAACTCCCGCCGATCCCGTAGATCGTCGCCTGGTTTCCCTCGGCATCGGTGGCGACCTGCTTCCAGAAGCCGACCACCTCGCCGATCTTGTCGTCGATGATCACCTTCTGATACGGGTAGCTCCAGCCCTCCAGACCGGCCATCTCGTAGCCGAGCGCAATATCGCGGATTTCATCCTTGCCGACGCACATCACGTCCTCTTTCGGACCAATGTTCCAGCCGTAGGTGGCGTCGGGGGCGAAAAACTCGGCCAGCCCGGTCCAATCGCCTTTGCGTTCGGCGTCACGGTTGGCCTCCATCCACCGCGCGATGAAGTCCTCCAACAGTTCTCTGGGCAGTGCGGGCATGCGACTAGTCCTCTTTCTCGATGATGAACAGGGCTCGGTTCGGACACATCTGGACGGCCCGCTCGATATCAGGCCGGACGTCGTCGGGGGGGTGGTCGTCGAGGATCTCGACGGTGCCGCGTTTGGGAACCCGGAAGTAGTCCGGCGCTTCCAATTCGCACATGGCGTGTCCCTGGCACAGGTCCAGGTCGGCTTCGACTCGGTAGCTGCCCATAGTCCTAGTTCCTACGAGCTGCGCTTGCGGTAGCGGACACGCGCGGGCCGGGCGAGTTGGACAACCATTTTGGAATGGTCGTTGCGGTAGGTCTCAGAAGGCTGCGACATGTCGAATTCGTACTCGCGCAGCAGCACCGAGAAGATCGCCTTGATCTGCATGGTGCCGAACGCCGCTCCGACACAGCGGTGCCTACCGGCCCCGAACGGGATCCAGGTCCAACGGTGTAGCACGTCCTCTTCGCGAGGTTTCTCGTAGCGATCGGGATCGAAGGAATCCGGGTCCGGAAAATCCTCGGGTATCCGGTTGGAAATCGCCGGAGATGCCGCGACGAAGTCACCCCTGTGGATCGGGTAGCCCTCGACTTCAAACTCACCCTGTGCGACCCGCATCAGGATGATCAGTGGCGGATGTAGCCGCAGCGTCTCCTTGATCACGTTCTCCAACTTGGGAATCTGCCGCAGCGCATGGAAACTCACCTCCTGGCCGTCGGCGTAGAGGTCATCGAGTTCACCGGTGACCTCGGCGAGGATATCGGGGTT
The DNA here is from genome assembly GCA_943331415.1 of Bifidobacterium breve. Classification (GTDB taxonomy): domain Bacteria; phylum Actinomycetota; class Actinomycetes; order Mycobacteriales; family Mycobacteriaceae; genus Mycobacterium. The sequence goes on along the minus strand of CALQLM010000107.1, from coordinate 4,044 downwards.
GCGCATCAGCTCGATGAGTGTCCATGAGGATGTGCCCGCGCTGGTGTGGTGGCCGGCGAACATCAGCGAGATGAACATGCCGGTGATCTCATCGGCGGAGAACCGGAGATTGCCGTCGTCGCCGGGGATCGACACCAGTACGTCGAGCATGTCCCGGTCGGTCTTGTCTTTGGGAGGGTTGGCGATCCGCCCTTTCATGATCTCGCCCACCAGTCCGACCAGACCTTCGCGGGCCTCGTCACGAATCCGGAAGCTCTCGATCGGCAGGTAGGGATCGACGTAGCAAAGCGGGTCGGTGCCACGCTCGAGCAAATGGTAGAAGTTCGCGAAACGAGAATCGAGTTGCTCGCGAAACTTTCGCCCGATCAGACAGGCCGTCGAGGTATAGATGGTCAGTTCGGCGAAGAAGTCCAGCAGGTCGATTTCGCCGTCCTCGCCCCAGTTCTCGATGGCTCGGCGTACCTCGCGCTCGATAGTCGCAGCGTGACTCTTCATATGGTCACCGCGAAGTGCAGAGTTGTGCAACATCTCCTTACGGCGTTCCGGGCTGGCGTCGAAGACGACACCCGTACCGAAGATCGGCGTCATGAACGGGTAGGCCTGCGCCTGGTCGAGATCCTCATCGGCGGCGCGGAAGAAGAATTCGTTCGCGTGCTCGCCGGTCAGCAGGATCACGTGCTTGTCGGCGAGTTGGAAGGCGCCGACATCCCCGCACTCGTCACGAAGCCGGCTCATCAGGCCGATCGGGTCGGTGCGGAACTCCTCAAGGTGCCCGTGCTCTTCGGCACCACCGGAGACGCGCCGAACTTCCTTCAATGGTGCGGTGCTGCCGGTCACGGTTCCTCCGGGTATTTCAGTTGCTGCCGTTCCATGGGTGCGCTGACCAGTGGTGCCTCGGGCTGAAGTTCCATCGACGCGACGAATCCACCGCGGGGAGTCTCGGCGACGAATGCGATCGCCCGGGCGAGGTCGGCCGCGCGCAGAAAATAGCTGTGGCGGGCCTGGCCCCATTTGGCCCAATCCTCCAGCGCCGGGGCGATGGACTCCGGTGGCAGGTTCCAGCCCATTCCGGTCTGGGTCGGCCCGGGATGGACAACCGATGCCCTAACGCCGGTGCCCTCCAGTTCCATCTGGAGGTTTGTCACCATCGCGGTCAGTCCGGCCTTGGCGGCGCCATACGCCCCCATATGCGGCCGCTGGCGTAGCGCGACATCGGAGCCGATGAAGATCACGTCACCGCGTTGTCGGGACACCATCGCCGGAAGCACCGCGGTCGCGAGCCGGTTGGCCCCGATGAGATGAATCTGGATCTGGGATTCGAAGTCCTCGGTATCGATCTGGTGGAGCCGTCCGAAGAATGTGTCGCCGGCACCGGCGACCAAGACTTCGATATCGCCGAGCTCCACGGTGGCGCGAGCGACGAATTCTCGAACTGAGTCTCTAGAGGTGACGTCGAGCGAAAACGCCACGGCCTCACCGCCATCCGCACGGATCTGCGCGGCCAATTCCTCGCATTTGTCCAGACGCCGAGCACCGAGAGCGACCGGAAAGCCCCGCGCGGCAAGCTCGGCGGCGGTGGCGGCGCCGATCCCGGATGAGGCGCCGGCGACGATCACGGGCCGACGGCTGGGGTGTGGTTCGAAGCGCGCCATCAGCGTCTCTTCACCGTGATCGGCAGGCTGGCGAACCCCCGCACATTGCTTGAATGCACCCGGACCGCGTTGGCTTCGTCGACCTCGTAGCTCGTGATCCGCTCGAACAGTTCGGCCAGAGCGACGCGGGCCTCCATGCGGGCAAGGTGGGCACCGAGGCAAAAATGCGCACCGCTTCCGAAACTCAATAATTTGGAGCCGATGTCGCGGCCGATCAGGAATTCGTCGGGGGAGTCGAAGACCCGTTCGTCGCGGTGTGCCGAGCCGGGCATCAGCAGGAGGGTGTCGCCGTCGTGCAGGGTGGTGCCGTAAAACTCAATGTCGGCGACCACCGTGCGGGCCAGGATCTGGCTGGAGGTGTCGTAGCGCAGGGTCTCCTCGACCCAGAGTGGAATCCTCGAGTGGTCACCGTGTACGCCGGCGAGTTGGTCGGGGTTCCGTGCGCCCCAGAAAGCCGCATTGCCAAGAAGTTTCGTGGTTGTCTCGTTGCCGGCGACCACCATCAGGAACAGGAATGCCATGATTTCGTCGTCGCCGAGACGATCACCGTCGATCTCGGCCTCCAGCAGCGCAGTGGTGAGATCGTCGGTTGGCTTCTTGCGACGCTGCGCAACCATCTCGGCGTAGTAAACCAGTAGTTCCATCGAGGCTTCGATCGCCGCCATCGGAACGTCGGCTACGCCGTCCTCGCGATGCATCACCTCATCGGCCAGCGAGCGCAGGCGAACCCGGTCTTCCACCGGCACGCCCATCAGTTCGGAGATCACGTCCATCGGAAGCTTGCCGGCGAATTCGGCGATGTAATCGAAGCTCTCGGACTCCAGGGCGGTGTCCAGATGTTCCTTGGCCAGTTCGATCACCCTGGCCTCAAGCTCACGGATCCGTCGTGGGGTGAACCCCTTGGATACCAATGTGCGCAGTCGCAGGTGGGCCGGGTCGTCCATCGCCAGAAACGACATGGTCCGGTAGGCCTCCGGATTGCGAGAGATCGGATCCAGCGACACCCCCAGTTTGTTTGACAGTTCGGTGCTGTTGCGAAATCCCTTGTGCACGTCGGCATGCCGGGTCAAAGCCCAGAAGTTCAGAGTGTCATTGCGATACAGCGGAGCCTCATCGCGCAACCTGCGGTAATAGGGGTAGGGATCTTCGTGGAAGTGGTAGTCGTAGGGATCAAGGACGAGCGGAACGGTCTCGGCGGTCATTGTTCGTCTCCATCGCCGGGACTCAGGATCAGGCCGACCACGTAGCCAAGTCGGTCGGTGATCTGGCGATAGGTGAACGCACCACTGCCGGCGTGCACCAGGGCGCCGAAGTAACTCATCTCCAGCGCCGCCACCGTGCGCGCGTCGGCATCGGGTCCCAGCGCGGACTTGATCCGCTTGTGGATCTCGGTACCGATGCGATCCCGGACGGCGCGCACCGAGGCATCGTTGCTCAATAGGGCGGTCGTGCAGGCGGCGGCCACCTCGGGCTCATCGGCGACAACGAGAGCCAGGCTGCGAAGCGCCTGCTGCACCCGGTTGAGCCTGGTGTCGTTGACATCGGTGAAATAAGGCACTTCGCGAACCAGGTCAAGGTAGACCTCGGAGACCAGATGATTCTTCGACGAGAAGTAGGTGTAGGCCGTGGCGGGTGCCACCTGGGCCCGGGCCGCCACGCCCCGCACGGTCAGGTCGGCGTAGGAGGAACCCCGCAGGGTTTCCAGGGCGGCGCTGACCAGCTTGCGGAAGGTCTCCTCCTGTCGAGGCCGCCGGGTCGCGTCAGCCCGGTCGCGAGGGGCCGTCGCCACTGCATCACTGGACACATGTCCACCGTAATCACCGGCGTTGCGATCACGCAAGACTTCCGCTAGAAAACCGACTTCACGGGTATTTCTCACGATAGTGTCCTTGCATCGCCGCCGAGGGTGTGGCTAAGGTTCGACGGATTGTTACCGGACAGGTGTCCACATGGTTGGTGGATACCGGTACAGGAATGTCGGGGCCGGCGGTACGAGAGGGTAAGGAGCCGCGGATGGCGATAGCAGCTGATTGCAACAGCGATCTCTTCATCGACGGAACGCTCGTTGCAGGTGGTGCGGGCCGATTTCAGACCATCAACCCCGCTACCGAAGAGGTGCTCGGAACGGCCGCCAACGCCGATGCCGATGACATGAGTCGCGCCATCGGTGCCGCCCGTCGCGCTTTTGATGACACCGACTGGTCAGTCAACACCGAACTTCGGGTGCGGTGTGTCCGGCAGCTGCGGGATGCGATGCGTGAGCACATTGAGGAGCTGCGCACCATCACCATGGCCGAGGTCGGGGCACCGCGAATGCTCACCTCGATGGCACAGTTGGAGGGGCCGGTCGAGGATCTGGGTTTCGGCGCCGATACGGCCGAGTCCTATCCGT
>CALQLM010000106.1 GCA_943331415.1 Bifidobacterium breve | reverse complement strand
GGCGGCGGCCAGATAGAGCAGTGTCGGTGATCCCAGTCCGCCGGCACCGACAACCAGCACCCGGGCGCTCTTCAGGCGCTGCTGGCCCACCATGCCGAGGTCCGGGATGATCAGGTGACGGCTGTAGCGGGCGATCTCGTCCCGAGACAGTTCAGCTGCCGGGGACACCAGCGGCGGCAGGGACATGCCGCGTTAGGCGATCGGATACGGCCAGGAGTTGAACCGGCACGTCTTACCGTCCGGTTTGACCGACTCCGGGTCGAATCGGGTGGCGTCGTTATCCGATGTGGAGAACGTCTGCTGCATCATGATCGGCGCCAGCGCACCGTTGCGCTCACACGGCTCATGGGTGGTGTAGCCGATCGCGTGACCTACCTCGTGGTTGATCAGGTACTGCCGATAGGAGCCGATGTCGCCCTGGAACGGCACCGCACCGCGCACCCAGCGCGCCAGATTGATGAACACCCGCGGTTCGGCGTTCGGGCCGTAAATCGGGTTGTAACAGGAGGTCTCAATCTCGATCTCGTAGCCGCAGCCTTCGCGGACTGTCATCGGACTGGTGAGCGACACCCGGAAGTCCGGCTTGAGATCGGGTGTGGAGGCATCGACGCGCTGAAAAGCGAACTGCGGGTTGTGCGTCCAGCTTTTCGGGTTGCTCAGTGTCTCGGTCACCATCCGGGCGAAGCCTTCGTCACCGCCGAAGGATGCGGTGTCGATTCCGTTCTCCACCTCGACGGTGTACTTGAACACCTTCGCGGTGCCCTCTCCCACCTTGGACGTGGTGCCCGGCACGATGCGCCAGGTCTTGTCCCCGGACTGGGTGAACGCACCACCCTCGGGCAGGATTCCGGCCGGCAGGTTGGCGTCGAACTCGGTGAGCCCCCGCGGCGGCGCACCGATGATGGACGTTCCGGCGGACCCGATCGTCGGCGGACCCTTCACCATGTCGTCGGCGACGGGAACCGGCGGCGAGGTGAGCGTCTGATACAGCACCACCACGGTCAGGACGGCCAACACCGGCAGCGCGTACGCGCGCCATCCGTAGGTGGTCAGAAACCGGCCCAGGGAGCTCTGCTTGCGCAGCTGGCTGTGCTGCTCGCGGTTGGCCCTGGGCCGGCCGGAACCCCCGGCCAGCGGGTCGCGCAGCGCCCGCAGCGGCTCGCCCGCCTCGCTGCGCAGCACCGGCACGCGCCCTCCGGCGTGCGGTCCCGGCTCGTTGGTCACCGTCCCAGAATGGCATAACGACTCACGTCCACAGCCCGAGACGCGCACTCCGAGCCCCAGCCGTGGACCCGGACCGCCCACCCGGACCGGGTAGTAATGTCGTCGCGATGAGCAATCTGACTCCCACGAGTGCGCCCAAACGCGCCCGCGGTGGCCGGATGCCCCGTGACGAGCGCCGGGGGCAGCTGCTCGAAACGGCCAGCGATCTGTTTGTCGATCGGGGTTTCCACGCCGCCGGTATGGACGAGATCGCTGATCGAGCCGGAGTCAGTAAACCGGTTCTTTACCAACACTTCTCGAGCAAGCTGGACCTGTATCTGGCCGTGCTGCAACAGCATGTCGACATCCTGGTGGCCGGTGTGCGGCAGGCGTTGCGCACCACGACCGACAACCGCCAGCGACTCCGCGCGGCGGTGCAGGCGTTCTTCGACTTCATCGAGCATGACAGCCAGGGCTATCGGCTGATCTTCGAGAACGACTACGTCAACGAACCGCAGGTGGCGGCACAGGTGAAAGTGGCCACCGAGGCCTGTACCGACGCGGTGTTCGACCTGATCAGCTCCGATTCCGGGCTTGATCCGCACCGGGCCAGGATGATCGCGGTCGGCCTGGTGGGCGTCAGCGTGGATTGCGCGCGCTACTGGCTCGACGCCGACCGGCCGATCAGCAAAGAGGATGCGGTCGAGGGAACGGTGCAATTCGCCTGGGGCGGGTTGTCACACGTCCCGTTGGCCAGATCCTGACGGCGTCAGGCTGACACTTTTTTCAGGCTGACGCCTCGGGAGCGATCCCGAATCCGACCCGGCGCACATCCGCCGCGCCGATCTCCAAATAGCTGATCTTGCTGGCCTGCACCAGAATTCGTTTGCCCTTATCATCGGTCAGGGCCAGCACGGCGGATCCGCCCGGGGTTCCGGCCTCAGCCAGTGCCGCCTTCACCAGGTCCTCCACCTCAGCGGGCGTCTGGGCGCTGTTGAAGACCAGCTCTCGCGGACTGTCCGAAACACCGATCTTGACCTCCACGCCAGGCCCCTTTCCGTTCATGTACGACCTGTTGAAGGCTAGTGGACGACCCCGGGCGCCTTCCGGCCAGCCGCATCCGTTTGGCAAAGAACGCGTCAAGCTGCGGTAACAGCATGACAACGGCTGCGCGGCGCGGACCGCGGCACCCGAGAGGCGTCCCTAGCCTTTCGGTGTGAGCGAAGGCGGACAGTGGCACTCCTCCGGGTGGCCACGGGTGGCCATGACGGTCATCGGCCTGCTCGGGATCATCGCCGCCACCATGTTCGTCATCAAGGCCGGCGGTGCTGCCACCACGGCTGATCAGGACGGCCCGCCGCCCACCCGAACCGTCACCGCCACCGTCGCCCCGAACACCCCGCAGGCCTCCGACGAGATTCCAGTGCGGGTGGAGTCGGTGACACCGGCGGCCAGTGCGCGGGTGGATCTGCGTCAGATCGTGTACACAATCGCCGGTAACCAGCGGCCCAATGATCCGATCACCGTGGTCTATGCCGACGAGACCGGCGAAATGCACACCGCCCAGAACGTGACACTGCCGTGGACGATGACCGTCACGCCGTATGTTCCGGTGAACTATGTGACCGCGAATAGCGTTGGCAGCCAACTGAATTGCTGGATCACCGATGCCAGCGGCGCGACGGTGGCCTCCGACACCCAGTACGGCATCAGCGCCACCTGCAACCGCTAGGCCCGATTGCCCGGCTAGGCCAGCCCGAGTTGTTGCATCCGCTCGTCGTGGGTGCGTTGCAGACGATCGAAGAAATCCGTCAGGTGCCCCAGTCCCCCGCCCACCAGCACCAGATCGACCAATTCGTCATGATCGGCCATCACGTACTGCGCCTGGGTGATGGCCTCGCCGAGCAGGCGACGCGACCACAGCGCCAGCCGACTGCGCTGCCGCGAACTCGCGGTCACCGCTGAGCGCACCTCGGCGACGACGAATTGCGAATGGCCGGTTTCGGCCAGCACGGCGCGCACCACATCGGCCACCTCGTCGGGCAGCGAACCGGCGATCGCCCGATACAGATCGGCCGCCATGGCGTCGCCGACATAGGTTTTGACCAACGCCTCCAGCCAGGTGCTCGGCATGGTCAGCCGGTGGTACTGCTCAAGTGCCGGCGCGTAGCGCGCCATGGCCGCCAGGACGTCCACCCCGCGCGCCTCCAGGGTGTCGCGCACCAGGTCGTAGTGGCCCATCTCGGCCGCGGCCATCCGCGCCATATTGATGCGGCCGCGCAGGTCCGGGGCCATCCGGGCCTCATCGGTGAGCCGGTAGAAGGCGGCCACCTCGCCATAGGCGAGCAGCGAGAACAACTCGTTGACACCCGGGTGGTCGGCCGGGACCGTCGACGAAGAAATCCGCTGCGTCGCTTCCATGCCGCCACTGTAACCCCGCCGCTGATCGGTTCAGAGGTCCGGAGCAGGTACCATTAAGAGCGGTAATGTGCGTGCACGCAGTGGGCCCGCCCCGAAAGCAGGGCCCGGCGAATCGGCATCGACTCGGTGACCGGATCCATTCCGACAGTCAGAACTCGTGCGCGCGTGACACAAGTACGAGAAATGACACCGGAAGGCCACAAGCCGACATATGACCCTATCGACAGAACACACCGATTCGACCGACGAGACGTCGACAGAACAATCCGCACCCGTTGAGCCGCCGCCCATGCGCTTCGCCGATCTCGGCGTCCGCGAGGAGATCGTCCGCGCGCTCGCCGAGCAGGGCATCGAGAACGCCTTCGCGATTCAGGAACTCACCCTCCCGCTGGCATTGGCCGGCGATGACCTCATCGGCCAGGCGCGCACCGGCATGGGCAAGACCTTCGCCTTCGGAGTGCCGCTGCTGCACAGCATCACCACCGCAGCCGCAGCCGACCGCCCACTCGACGGAACTCCGCGCGCACTGATCGTGGTGCCCACTCGCGAATTGTGCATTCAGGTCCACGACGACCTGTCCGGCGCGGCCAAGTACCTCAGCGCTGACGGCGGACGCAAGCTGAGCGTCATCTCGATCTACGGCGGGCGCCCCTACGAGTCGCAGATCGAATCCCTGCGCGCCGGCGCGGATGTCGTCGTCGGCACCCCGGGCCGGCTGCTCGACCTCGCCCAGCAGGGCCACCTGCAACTCGGCGGGCTGTCGGTGCTGGTACTCGATGAGGCCGACGAGATGCTGGATCTGGGCTTCCTGCCCGATATCGAGCGGATCCTGCGTCAGATTCCGGCGCAACGGCAGGCGATGCTGTTCTCGGCCACCATGCCGGATCCGATCATCACCCTGGCCCGCACGTTCATGACCCAGCCCACCCACATCCGGGCCGAGGGCGTGCAGGGTTCGGCCACCCACGACACCACCGAGCAGTTCGCCTACCGCGCCCACGCGCTGGACAAGGTGGAGATGGTCAGCCGCATCCTCCAGGCCGAGGGCCGCGGCGCGACGATGATCTTCACCCGCACCAAGCGCACCGCGCAGAAGGTGGCCGACGAACTCGCCGAGCGCGGCTTCAAGGTCGGCGCCGTGCACGGCGACCTCGGCCAGATCGCCCGAGAGAAGGCGCTCAAGGCTTTCCGCACCGGAGAGGTCGACGTACTCGTCGCCACCGATGTCGCCGCCCGCGGTATCGACATCGACGATGTCACCCACGTGATCAACTATCAGATCCCCGAGGATGAGCAGGCCTATGTGCACCGCATCGGCCGCACCGGTCGCGCCGGTAAGACCGGCGTGGCGGTGACGCTGATCGACTGGGATGAACTCGATCGCTGGTCGATGATCAACACCGCGCTCAAACTCGGCAACCCCGATCCCGCGGAGACCTACTCCAACTCACCGCACTTCTACTCCGAGTTGGGCATCCCCACCGATGCCGGCGGCACCATCGGCGGCGCCCGCAAGCCCAGGCAGAGCAGCGGCGACACTCAAGGCGGCTCCAGGGGTGGCTCCAGGGGTGGCAGCCGAGGCGGATCCCGGGGCGATGACGCCGGTGAGAGCCGGATCAGCTCCGCCGACTCCGGTGGCTCACGTCCGGCCCGCACCCGGTCGCGCCAGCGCACCCGTAGCGGCGACTCCGCCACCGGACACGTTGAGAAGTCCTCTGCCCCAACACCGTCCGCAACCGCGGACGCACCCGCAGGCGAGGGTGCCGCGCGCCGTCGGCGTCGCCGTCGCCCGCGCAATGCGGCCGGAGCCAACGCAACTCCGAACTGACCCCCTTGTCGCTTCCGTATCCCCCGCACCGATGATCGCTCCGGAGCGTCGCACCCGAGGTGATCTGATCGCCGCCGCCGCGATCGCCGTGACGGTGGCGGTGTTCATCGGAACGGTCTGGTGGAACAGCTCGACGCGGGCCACGATCAGCCGCCCGGCTGATGCTCCAGCGGCCAAAGTCGACTCAGCCG
>CALQLM010000105.1 GCA_943331415.1 Bifidobacterium breve | reverse complement strand
GGCCGCCGACGACGCGGTGGCTCCGGATTCTCCAGGCGGCCAACGATATAGCGGACAACCGCCCCGGGGTTTCGTCTGTTGGTATTGATCCGGATCGTCGCAACCCGGCGGTACAGCGGAACCCGATCAGCCAGCAGGCTGCGGTACTTCTCGGCCCGGTCGGGTCCGGCCAGCAGTGGACGAACGGTGCTACCACTGGTCCGGCGAATGCCCTCAGCGGCGCTGATTTCCAGGTAGACCACCGTGTGGCCGGCCAGTGCCTCGCGCACACCCGCGGTGGTCACCGCACCACCACCCAGCGAGACGATTCCATCGTGATTCTCCAGAGCCTCGCGGATGACCTGCTCCTCGATTCGGCGGAAACCGGATTCACCCTCGGCGGCGAAGATCTCCGCGATCGTGCGTCCGGATCGTTCCTCGATCACGGCATCAGTGTCGATCAGCGAGCACCCCATCGCCTTGGCCAGCCGGCGCCCAATAGTGGATTTACCCGAGCCGGGCAGCCCGATCAGCACGGCCTTCGGTGCCATTTCCGCTACCCCGACAGCCGAACCGAGTCCGAGCCGCCAACGGCCTCCCGTTCGCGCAGTTCGCGCAGGTATCCCTCGATGTTGCGGCGGGTTTCGGCCAGCGAGTCACCGCCGAACTTCTCCAGAGCCGCTCGGGCGACAACCAGCGCCACCATGGTTTCGACCACCACGCCGGCGGCAGGCACTGCGCACACATCTGAGCGCTGATGAATCGCCACGGCCTGCTCTCCGGTGGCCAGGTCGACGGTGGCCAGTGCGCGCGGGACCGTCGAGATCGGTTTCATTGCGGCGCGAACCCGCAGTGCCTGACCGTTGGTCATACCGCCTTCCAACCCACCCGCGCGATTCGTCGATCGCATCACTCCGTCGGGGCCGGGGTACATCTCATCGTGGGCACCGCTACCTCGCCGGCGTGCCGTGGCGAAACCGTCGCCGATCTCGACACCCTTGATCGCCTGGATACCCATCACCGCGGCAGCGAGCTGGCTGTCGAGCTTGTTCTCACCGCTGGTGAACGAACCGAGCCCGATCGGCAGACCATGCACCACGACCTCCACCACACCCCCGAGCGTGTCACCGTCGCGCTTCGCGGCCTCGATCTCGGCGATCATGGATTTCTCGGCCGCGGCGTCGAAGGCCCTAACCGGACTCTCATCGATACGCGGCAGATCAGCGAAGGTCGGCGGCGGGCCGTCGTAGGGCTCCGATGCACCGATCGACACCACGTGCGAGACCACTTCGACGCCCAGTGCCTGGCGCAGGAATGCGCGGGCAATGGTTCCGGCCGCCACCCGCGCGGCGGTCTCCCGGGCGCTGGCGCGTTCGAGTACCGGGCGTGCGTCGTCGAATCCGTACTTGAGCATGCCGGCGTAGTCGGCGTGACCGGGTCGCGGCCGGGTCAGCGGGGCGTTACGTGCGCTGTCGGAGTCCAACGCGTCCGCGGGAACGGGGTCGGCGGCCATCACCGTCTCCCATTTGGGCCACTCGGAGTTGCCGATCTCGATGGCGATCGGACCGCCCAGTGTGCTGCCGTGCCGGACCCCGGCCAGCACGGTGACCTCATCCTGCTCGAACTTCATCCGTGCGCCGCGCCCGTACCCGAGTCGGCGCCGAGCCAACTGGCCGGCAATATCGGCGGAGGTGACCGCGACGCCCGCGACCATGCCCTCGACCATCGCCACTAGGGCGCGGCCGTGGGATTCACCAGCAGTGGTCCATCGCAACACTCGTCCATCTTCCCACGTCGGCGACGCGGGACCCAATATGGCAGACCTAAACCGGGCGTCCTAGAACACCGCAAGGCCAGTGGCGGCCAGACTGGCCACGCACATCGACGGGCCGTGCGGCACGCACGTGCTGTGGTGTCGCAGTCTCGCCACCACCCCCACGACCACGGTCAGCAGTGCTGCGCCGAGCGCGCCGAGAAACCACACCGGAAACCCGTAAGCACCTGTCAGCGCGCCGAGACCGAGGGCCAGTTTGACGTCACCGGCGCCTATTCCCGTCGGGTCGGCCAGGTGCACCAGCAGGTAAAGCCCGCCCAGGGCCAGTCCACCCAGCAGTGCCGGCATCGCGGAACCGACTGCTGCGGCCCCGGCCAGGATTGCCATGGCACCGGGCAGGGTCAGAGCGTTCGGCAGTCGCCGACGGCGGATATCGGTCACGCTCAGCGCGGCCGTCCAGGCGATCACCGCCGCGCACCCCAGCATCCCGACACCGCCCACGTCCGGCGACGCTAGCCCAAGGCCGCCTCCATCTGCTGTCGCGGCGCCGGACGGCCTGTGAATTGTTCGACCTGACTGAAGGCTTGGTGCAGCAGCATCTGCAGTCCACTGATCACCGTGCCGCCGGCAGCGCCGACCGCGCGGGCCAACGGGGTGGGCCAGGGGTCATAGATAGCGTCCAGCAGTAGCGGCACGGTGGCGAAAGTCTCCGCGTGGGCGGCGGCCGCATCGGCGGGAATGGTGCTCACCAGAACCGCGGCCGCGGCGGCCCACTCTGGCAGGTCGGGTTCGGCGAAATCCCGGTATCCGATGACCACACCGAGCTCAGATCCGAGTTCGAGCATTCGGTCCGCTTTCTCACGGTTGCGCGCGACCACGGTGATCTCCCGCACTCCCAGGCCTGCAAGGGCGACCACAGCCGAGGGCGCCGTGCCGCCGGAGCCGAGCACGATCGCCCGATCCCCGCGCAGGGGTGCCGGATCACGGGGGTCGTACACAAGTCCGAGCGCGCCCGCCACGCCATCGATATCGGTGTTATCGGCACGCCAGCCACGGTCAGTGCGCACGAGGGTATTGGCTGAACCGACCAGTTCGGCGCGGGGGGTTCGTTCGTCGGCGAACCGGAGAGCAGCGAACTTTCCTGGCATGGTCACCGAAACGCCGACCCACTCCGGACCGAATCCGCTTACCAGTGTTGGTAATTCGTCAGCCGTGCACTCGATGCGCTCATAGGTCCAGTCATGCAGGCCAAGTGCACGGTAGGCGGCGAGATGAAGCTGGGGTGAACGCGAGTGCGCGACAGGCGAACCCAGGATGGCGGCCTTACGGGGGTTCAACTGCGCTCTTCACTGACGTTCATCGCGCACGCCCTCTGCACTCTTCACTGACGTTCATCGCGCGGCTTCATCGGCCGGAATTGAGGATGCCGCTGCGCTGCGCCTTCTCAATGTTGCTCAGGTGTTCCTGGTAATCACTGGTGAACAAGGTGGTGCCGTCCTGGTCCACCGTCACGAAGTACAACCAGTCGCCCGGCTCCGGGCGTTCGGCCGCAGCAAGTGCGTCATCCCCCGGCGAGCAGATCGGTGTCGCCGGCAAACCGGCCTTGGCGTAGGTGTTCCACGGCGTTTCGGTTTTCCGATCGGCGTCGGTGGTGGCGACCTCCTGGCGGACCAGTGGGTAGTTCACCGTCGAATCGAACTCGAGTCGGTCGTAATCACTGTCGAGCCGGTTGTAGATGACGCGGGCCACTTTGGCGAAGTCGACGGGTTTGGATTCCTTCTGCACCAGCGACGCGACAATCAGGACTTCATAGGCAGAAATGTTCATCGCTTTGGCGGTATCGAGGAGTCCGCCCTGGACGTAGTGATCAGCGCTCTCGGCGATGAGCGTGGCCAGAATCTCCTTGGCCGATTCCGACGGATCAACGTTCCAGGTGCCGGGGGCGATCAGGCCCTCCAGTCGCCGATGGCTGTTACCCATGACGCCGGCGCCCTTGATAGCCCAATCCGGAACATTCAACGACGACAGCGGGCCCTCCCCCGCGGCGGCCTTGAGATCCTTCGCGGACACGCAGCTCCGCGTGCCGTTGAGGTCCACACAGCTGGCGTCGGAGATCAGGGTGAAGATGCCCTCGGTCACCGCGCCGGTGCTGACCGCCTCGATATCGTCGAGTTGGCGGCCCTCCGGGATGACAAGCTTGCCGACCCGGGATTTCGGATCGGTCAGTTTCGCCACCGCCGTCGCCGCGGGGATCTCAGTACGCAATTTGTAGAAGCCCGGCTGGATGGCGGCGAACTCGGCGTTGCCCGCGGCCGCGGAGACGAACGTGCCCGCATTAGCGATCACGCCCTGGTCGAGCAGATTCTGGGCAATTACCGATCCCGAGTCACCGGGGTGAACCTGGAACACGACGTCCTCGGCGCCCTCACCGGCGAAATCGGTCGATGACCCAGACCCGCCGAAGATCTTGGGACCCAGAAGAACTGCACCCAATACAACCGCGACGAGTAGACCGAGCAGGGCGATATTCTTTCCACGGCCGCCTGAGCGTTCGGGCCGCCGCCGCTCACGATCTGGTTTTGAGTCTTCAGGCATCGTCACTCTCTAACGGGGTCGCCGCCGCCTCGCGGTTCATGATGTCGCCGCCGTGTTGCGACGCTGGTCGAGCCATCCCTGAAGTATCGCCACAGCCGCAACCTGATCGATTAGCCCCCGCTGGTCCTTGGCGCGCACCCCTGCCTCACGCAGAGATCGCGCCGCGCTGACGGTAGTCAATCGTTCATCGGCCAATCGCACCGGCACCGGGCTGATCAGTCCGGCGATCGCCTCGGCCACCCCGACCGCGTCCTCAGCGGAGGATCCGGAGCGATCGGCCAGCGTGCGCGGCAATCCCACGACAACTTCGACCACCTCGAGATCCCGCACCAGCGCGGTGAGCCGACGAAGGTGCCCGGCCCGGCGATCTCGGCGAACCGTTTCCACCGGAGTCGCCAAGATCGCATCCGGGTCGCTGACCGACACCCCGATCCGGACCGTGCCCACGTCGATACCGAGGCGTCGTCCCCGGCCCGGGTCATCGGCACCCGGCCGATCGGGCAGTCGGTCTCGCTCGGACATGTCCGACCTCAGCTCCGGGCCAACTCGGCTCGGACAGCGGCCAGTGCGGCATCGATGCCTTCCGGGTCGGTACCCGACCCCTGGGCCAGGTCGGCTTTGCCGCCACCGCGTCCACCCACGGCGGCGGCCACACCCCCGACGAGATCGCTGGCCATCACGCCGGCGTCCTGAGCGGCCTGGTTCACCGCCACCACGAACGGCACGGTGACACCACCCCCGTCCTTGCCGTCCGAGCCCTCGGCGATCAACACCACCACGCCCGCCTCGGAACCGAGCCGAGCGCGGATATCGCCGACCAGGGAACGCAGGTCACCTCCGGACATCCCCGTCGGCATCCGCTGAGCCACCAGGCGGACCTTGCCCACCTGCTTCGCGGTGGCAACCGCGTCCGCCGCACCGGAACGCGCCGCCGACAATCGCATCCGTTCGAGTTCCTTTTCGGCGACCTTGAGTCGGTCCACCAGCGTGGCGACCCTGCCGGGCACCTCATCGGAAGGCACTTTCAGACTCGAGGCCAATCCGGCCAGCAGTGCGCGCTCCTTGGCCAGGTACCGGAACGAGTCCAGACCCGAGTAGGCCTCGACACGGCGGACGCCGGACCCGACCGAAGACTCCCCGAGGAGGGTGACCGGACCGATCTGAGCCGAGCTGCGCACGTGGGTGCCGCCACAGAGTTCCAGCGAGAACGGTCCGCCGATCTCGACCACCCTGACCTCGTCCGGGTACTGCTCACCGAACAGTGCCATGGCACCCATCGACTTAGCCTTCTCGATTCCGGTGATAAAGG
>CALQLM010000104.1 GCA_943331415.1 Bifidobacterium breve | reverse complement strand
TGTCCTACTTGATCATTCACTGTCGGAGCCTGCCGCGGAGCGACGAGAGGTCGCCGTTACGTCACAGTGACGTAACGGTCGGGTGTCGCAGCCTTGGCTATTTCACGGATTTGGGGTCCATCAGACCCACAATTCGCTGGAGGTCCTCCACCGAGCCGAATTCCACGACGATCTTGCCCTTCCGCTTACCCAGACTGACCGTCACGCGGGTGTCGTAGCTACGAGAGATTTTTTCCGCGATGTCCTGCAGGCCTGGCATCTGGATCGGTTTACGACGCGACGGCTTGGGAGGTTTGGGATCGTCGCGATTGGCCATGGTGACGGCGTCCTCGGTGGCCCGTACCGACAGACCCTCGGCCACAATGCGCGCGGCCAACTCCTCCTGAGCCTCGGGCCCGGCCTCCAGGGCCAGCAGCGCCCGGGCATGTCCGGCTGATAGAACGCCGGCAGCGACCCGGCGCTGGACGGCGATCGGCAGTCGCAGCAAGCGGATCATATTGCTGATCACCGGCCGAGACCGGCCGATACGACCGGCCAGTTCTTCATGCGTCACGTCGAATTCTTCCAATAACTGCTGGTAGGCCGCCGCCTCCTCGAGGGGATTCAGCTGAGCGCGGTGGATATTCTCCAGTAGCGCGTCACGCAGCAGGTTGTCATCGGTGGTATCCCGGACGATAGCCGGGATGGACGTCAGCCCCGCCTGCTGCGAGGCTCGCCAGCGCCGCTCCCCCATGACCAACTGATAGCGCCCGCCGGTCGCGACCTCGCGAACCACAATTGGCTGCATCAGTCCGAATTCGCGGATCGAGTGGACGAGCTCGGCGAGGGCCTCCTCGTCGAACACCTGCCGCGGTTGCCGCGGGTTGGGCTCGATGAGCGCGGGGTCGATCTCGCGGTACACCGCACCCACGTTCACGCCCTCGATCGTCGACCCACCGATCACCACATCGGCCGCCGCCTCGCCCAAGCGCGGTCCCCCGTCGGCAGGACCGGTGGGGATCAGCGATGCCACCCCTCGCCCGAGTCCGCCCTTGCGCCGCGTTGGCTTTGTCATGACTGTGCCTCCAGGGATGGCCGGTTCGCCAGTTCGCGGCTGGCATCGAGATAACTCATGGCGCCCCGCGAACCCGGGTCGTAATCGATGATGGTCATGCTGTAGCCGGGGGCTTCAGACACCTTAACGCTGCGCGGGATCACACTACGCAGAACCTTGTCGCCGAAGAAGCGACGAACCTCGCCCGCCACCTGGTCAGCCAGCTTGGTGCGACCATCGTGCATGGTCAGAACCACGGTACTGACCTCCAACGTGGGGTTGAGGTGGGCTTTCACCATGGCGATGTTCTTCATCAGCTGGGATACCCCTTCCAGCGCGTAGTACTCGCATTGGATGGGGATTAGGACCTCGGGCGCGGCCACCAGGGCGTTGATCGTCAAGAGGCCCAATGACGGCGGGCAGTCGATGAATACGTAGTCGAAGTCGGTCTGATCAAGCTCCATCAGTGCATTTCGGAGCCGGTTTTCGCGAGCCACCATACTGACGAGTTCTATTTCGGCGCCAGCCAGGTCGATGGTGGCCGGGACGCAGAAAAGCCTCTCGCTATGCGGGCTCTGGCGGATCGCGGCCTGCAGGGGGATCTCGCCGAGTAGCACCTCGTAGGACGACGGGGTTCCCGAATGTCGGTCGGAGATACCCAACGCGGTGCTCGCATTGCCCTGCGGATCCAGATCGATCACCAGGGTCTTGAGCCCTTGCACCGCGAGGGCCGCAGCAAGGTTTACCGCCGTGGTTGTCTTTCCGACGCCGCCCTTCTGATTGGCAACGGTGAAGATCCTGCGGTGTGGCGGCCGGGGCAACTGGCCGGCGGCAGTGTGCAGCACCTGCATCGCGCGCTCCGCGGCGGCTCCGATCGGGGTGTCGGTCTCGTCGGTGCGCGACCACGTTTCACGTGAAACAGTTTCACGTGAAACATCGGGGCTACCCGGCGTCGGATCCGGGGACGGCGGGAGGTTCACTGCCCTCTCCTCTCCGGCGTCCGGGACGGCCGCTTTCGCGCCGACGGCATGCGCTCTGCCCGCACTGCCACCACCGCGGTGGCCGCCAGGCTCAACAGGCTCACCCCACATCTCACCACCTCCACATCGATAGCACCTAACGCGGCCATTTCCGGTCCGCACTCCGCGGCCTCGGCGGCGGCCCGCTCACCCTTAAGGGCGAGCATCCGGCCGCCCGGCCGAAGCAATGGCATGCTCCACCGAGTGAGCTTGCCGAGGTCCGCGACCGCCCGCGAGACCACCGCATCGGCGCCGGCCACATGGGACAGCACCGCGGGCTCCGCCGCCCGGCCCCGGATCACCTCAACCGGGATGCCGAGAGTCTCCACGACCTCCATCAGAAACTCCGTCCGGCGCAGCATCGGTTCCACCAACGTCACCCGAAGATCGGGCCTCGCAATCGCCAACGGCACCCCGGGTAGGCCCGCACCGCTGCCGATATCGATCACCCGTGCGTCCGGGCCGATGAGCTCGGCCAGGGCGGCGCTGTTGAGGATGTGGCGGTCCCAGAGCCGGTCCACCTCCCGCGGGCCGATAAGCCCCCGCTCGACACCCGGCCCCGCCAACAGCTCGGCATACATCCGGGCAAGCTCGAGTCGGTCATCGAACAGTGCGGACGCCGCTGTCGGCGACTCCGGAGCGGTGGGTTGTTTCACGTGAAACATCTCCTCCCCGCCCAGGAACTACAGCAATGTAACTTCAGCCCGATCAGGCGTCCTTCAGGACCACCACGCGGCGCGACGGCTCAACGCCCTCGCTCTCGCTGCGGACACCCGCGACAGCCGCCACCGCGTCATGCACGATCTTGCGCTCGAACGGTGTCATCGGGGCGAGTTCCTCCCGTTGGCCACTGTCCAGCACCCGCCGGGCGACCTTGTCGCCCAACGCGCTCAGTTCGTCGCGGCGGCGGCGGCGCCAGCCTGCGACATCGAGCATGAGCCGACTCCGCTCGCCGGTCTTCTGGTGAACAGCCAGCCGGGTCAGTTCCTGTAGCGCATCCAGAACCTCTCCGCGGCGCCCGACCAGCTTGGTCAGATCCTCTCCCCCGTCAATGCTGACGATCGCGCGGTCACCTTCAACATCGAGGTCGATGTCCCCGTCGAAGTCCAGGACGTCCAGCAGTTCTTCGAGGTAATCGCCGGCGATCTCACCCTCGTTGACCAGGCGTTCTTCCTTGTCCGCAGTCTTTTTGACAGGCACCTCGATCTCGGCGTCCGCCACCTGCTCCGTGTCGGTCTCAGTCATGATTTCTCCCTCTCTGGCCGAATCATGGTTCGGCTCAACGTTTACGTTTCTTGGGTCGTGCGCCGGGACGCGGTGAGCGGTCGGTGGCGCCGTTGGACGAGCCGTTGTCCGTGGCCGAACCCTCGGGTTCGGATCCGGCCACGTCATCAGAACCGGTCGCAGCATCGGACTCGCCCGCGGCCGTCTCCGGCGACGGATTCTTGCGTGGCTTTGTGGGCCGGGCTCCCGGAGCCGGCGCGTTCGCCGAACGTCGGGCCAGCGCCTCCTCCACCTTGGCTTCTTCTTCCTTTTCAATCTTGCCGAAGACGAGGTGTTGCTGTCCGAAGGTCCAGATGTTGTTGGACACCCAGTAGATGATGATTGCGATCGGCAGGAAAGGACCGCCGATCACGACGCCCAGCGGGAACACGTACAGCGCCAGCTTGTTCATCAGCGCTGTCTGCGGATTGGCCGCGGCCTCGGCACTCTGCCGGGCGATCGAAGCCCGGCTGTTGAAGTAGGTGGCAATACCGGCCAGCAGCATCAGTGGAATCGACACTGCGGCCACGGCGGGACGGCTGAAAACGGTAAACGCCTCCAGGCCGTGCTGCTGGGTAATCGACGCGCCGATCGGGGCACCGAACAGATGCGCGTCGAGGAAGTGGCCGACGTCGACTGCGCTGAACACATAGTTGCCCAGCGACCGGTTCTCCTCCACCGACAGACCCAACCGGCCGATACCCGTCTGAGTCCGGTTGAAGGACATCAGGACGTGGTACAGCCCGAGGAACACCGGGATTTGGGCCAGCATCGGCAGGCAGCCAAGGATCGGGTTGAAGCCGTGTTCACGCTGAAGTTTCTGCATCTCCAGTGCCATGCGCTGGCGGTCCTTGCCGTACTTTTTCTGCAAGGCTTTGATCTGCGGTTGTAATTCCTGCATCTGGCGGGTGGTGCGAATCTGTCGGACGAACGGCTTGTACAGCAGGGCGCGCAGGGTGAACACGAGGAACATCACCGACAGCGCCCATGCGAAAAAGTTGTTGGGGCCCAACAGAATTGCGAAAAGTTTGTACCACAGCCACATGATCCCGGACACCGGAAAGTAGATGTAGTCGAGGCTGAACCAGTTAAACATGCGCGCTCCTGACCTCGGGTTTCAAGCCGTCGCCGGACTCGACGCAACGTTCGGGAATCGGATCCCATCCTCCGCTATGCCACGGGCCGCATCTCGCCAGCCGGCGCACGGCCAGCCAGCCACCTCGGAACAGACCGTACTCAGTAAGAGCTTCTACCGCATACTGGCTGCACGTCGGCATGAAGCGGCAGGACGGCAACCGTAATGGCGAAATCATGTGCCGATAAACCTCGATCGCGGCGATCAACAGCCGCGCCGAACGGCCCACACCCCGCGCCGCATTTCGAGCCGGGCTGGTCATCGGCGTCGCTCCATCAGTTCATGAGCGCGGCGGACGCCGGCGCGCAGTTGCTGCTCGAGGCGGGACACAGATGCCTCGCAGCTACTCGGCAACGCGCGGATGACGACGCGATCAGCGGGGTCGAACTCGGTTATCACCGATCGTGCCGCATGACGCAACCGCCGCGCCACCCGGTGACGATCTACAGCCCCGCCTACGGCCTTGGTGACGATCAGCCCCACCTGGGCCGCCTCGCCGGCCGCCGGCGCGTTAGTGCGACGGGCATGCACAACAATGTCTGGCTGCGCGGATCGCACACCGTTTTTAACAGCGAGGCTGAACTCAGCAGACCGTCTCATCCGGTTTCGGGCCGGGAGCACTGCGCGTGACCTGGAGATCAGGCAGTCAGAGAACCGCGGCCTTTACGGCGGCGGGAGGACACGATGGCCCGACCGGCCCGGGTGCGCATGCGCAACCGGAAGCCGTGGACCCTGGCCCGCCGCCGATTGTTCGGCTGGAAGGTCCGCTTACCCTTGGCCACGGCTGTGTCTCCTCGTCATATCCGGCGTTCCCGGCCCGGAAGATGATGCGACCTGCGCATCCCCGGGCAGTGAAACAGCCCCTTGTCTCAAGCTTTTTTCGAACCGGCGCGGTCCCGGAAAGTGGTCGCTGCCGTATCACCGATGTCTGGCGACCTTTTGAGGGTACTGAGGTCGCTTCCGCAGGTCAAACCACGACAGCCCGCGGCCGCGGTCAACGATTACATCACCGGGAGTTCACCGGTTGGCACCCGCGCCGAAACCTGTTAGCTTCTGGCAAGCAGGCAGTCCGGTCCACCTGATCTCCGAATTACCTGCCGCCGGACAATTATCGCCTATACGCTGCGACGACAAGATTCCCCGGCCCTGTGCACACCTGTGGATAACCATGTGGACAGTTGCCGGGCGGAGTCTACGAATTGCGGCCTGATTGTGAAGC
>CALQLM010000103.1 GCA_943331415.1 Bifidobacterium breve | reverse complement strand
GAATCCCCTCAACGGCGAAGGCATCGATTACGGCCTCGAGACCGGGCGGCTGGCTGCGGAGACTCTCGGTTCCGGCGAGCTGACCACCGCATGGCCCGCACTGCTGCAGGCCCACTACGGGAGAGGCTTCTCGGTGGCACGCCGGCTCGGACTGCTACTCACGCTGCCGCGGTTTCTACCTCTGGCCGGACCGCTGGGAATGCGGTCGGCCACGGTGATGAATATGGCCGTACGAGTCATGGGCAATCTGGTGAGCGATGAAGACGCCGATTTGGTGGCTCGATTGTGGCGAGCAAGTGGAGCGGGATCGCGCCGACTGGACGCGCGAAAACCCTTCTGCTAGTTCGGCTTCCGCGCTTCGTGGAGGGCGACGATACCGCCGGTGAGGTTGCGCCACCGGACCTGCGACCAGCCGGCCTGCTGGATGCGGCCGGCCAGAGTGGACTGGTCAGGCCAGGCCCGAATGGACTCGGCCAGGTATACGTAGGCCTCAGGGTTACTCGACACCGCGCGGGCGACCCGCGGCAGCGCCTTCATCAGGTACTCCTTGTACGCGGTGGCGAATACCGGCACCGCGGGCGTGGAGAACTCGCACACCACAAGCCGGCCACCGGGTTTGGTGACCCGCGCCATCTCCCGCAGACCGGACACGTGGTCCACGACATTGCGCAGACCAAAGCTGATCGTCACCGCGTCGAACACATCGTCGCCGAACGGCAGTCGGGTTGCATCGGCACCCACCTTCGGTACCGGCCTCGAATGTCCGGCGAGCAACATTCCCACTGAGAAGTCCGCGGCCAGGCACCACGCACCGGATCGGGCTAATTCGACCGTCGACACCGCGGTGCCCGCAGCCAGATCGAGAACCAGATCCCCCGGCCCGGCCTGCAGTGCCGCACGGGTGGCGCGGCGCCAGTAGCGGTCCCGTCCGGCCGAGAGCACGGTGTTAGTGATGTCATAGCGGCGGGCCACGGCGTCGAACATCGACGCCACGTCACGCGGATCCTTATCCAGCGAGGCGCGGCTCATGTGCCCGACGCTACCGGCAGTCGGTGCTCACGTCGCACCAGAGGGACCAGGATGGCCGCGCAGATCAGCCACCCCACCGCCGCTGACGATGCGGCCGGAATGATCGCCAACGAGGCATTACGGTTCTGCACCCGAACCAGGTTCGGATTGTCGTGTGCGTACTCGACGTAGATCCGCATCCCGGTGACCAATTCAGAGGGGTACAGCACTCCGAGTTCAGGCCGATAGGTGACCCGGTCGGGAGTGACGAACTCCACTGTCGAACGCCGCGGGCTGGCCGAAAGCACCTCGGCCTCGGCCACACCCATATGGCGTTCGATCTGGCGGTCGTTTCGCCACGCTCCGGCGACCAGCAGAATCGCCTGCAACCCGATGATGACGGCGGCGATCCAGACGCCGGTCTTGGCCCACCGCAGTGCTTTTCGTTCACCGGTATCGGGCACGTCGGGATTACGCCGGGGAAGCGTGGACTTGAGCAAGGCGACGAGCCTGCCGATCACAGAGCGGCCCTGATGTCGGCGTGGAGACGGCGTAGGGAGGACCGGTCGGCTTTGACCTCCAGCACCCGCATTCCTTCATGAGGCTCGTTGAGGGCGGGCCGAAGGTCGTTGACCTCGATCTGCCGGGATTCGACGTGATAGGCCCGGCACAGCGCGAGAACATCGACATCATGCGGGGTACCGAAGACCCGCGAGGACACGTCGGCGAACCGCGGATCGCCCTGCTCGAGCAATTCGAAGATTCCGCCGCCGTTGTCATTCGACACCACAATGGTGAGGTCCTGAGGAGTCGGCTCAGTGGGACCGATCAGCAACCCCGAGGCGTCATGGACGAAGGTGAGATCACCGAGAAGCGCGATTGTCCGGGCGGAATGGGACAGCGCGGCGCCGATCGCCGTCGAGACGGTACCGTCGATACCGGCCACCCCGCGGTTAGACCGCACCATGATGCCCTGGGTGGTGAGGCCGACCAGGGCGGCGTCGCGTACCGGGTTTGAGGCACCCAGCACCAGCTGGTCTCCCGGGCGCACCGCACCGGCCACCGCGGCCGCGACATGCAAACCAGTGGTCAGCGGATGGGCGGCCAACTGGTCGCGGACCACCTCGACAGCGTGCCGGTTGGCCTGCGCGCAGCGCGCCAGCCAGTCCGGATCCGCTGCTCCGACGGTATCGGCCCGGGTACCGGTGGCCAGACAGTTGCCGGAGACATCAGGCCAGCGCGGACCGGTGGTCAACGCGTAGACCGGGACGGCGGAATCAGCCAACAGCGCCGATACCGAACGATGCAGTGTCGGGCGCCCGAGCATGATGACCTGCGCGGGACGCAGCTTCGTCAATGCCAATGGGTGTAGAGGATTGGCCGCCGGCGGGGCGGTCGGCTCTGCAACGGTGGGCAGGTGCGCCAGGTTGGGGTGCACGCCCGCTCCGTGGCCGGCGATGACAACGGTGTCTGGTGTGAGGTCGATCTCCAGCGGCTGGTCGAAGTCGACCGGCGGGGTACGCGTCCACTGATACCCGCCCGGCCGCCCGGCCGGAAAATCCAACGGGTCCGAATCCGGTTCGGGCACAAGGGGTTCGCGTAGCGGGATGTCGAACTGAACCGGCCCGGAATTGGCGGTGCGGGCACCGCTGGCGGCGGCCAGCACCCGGCACGTCGCCGATCGCCACTGCGCATTGAGCCCGTCAAGATTGGTGCCGTCTTCGGCAAGTCCCAGGCTGATCGCGGCGCGCACCTGGGTACCGAAGTAACCCAGTTGTTCCATGGTCTGGTTGGCACCGGTACCCAGCAGTTCATAGGGACGATTGGCGCTCAGAACGATCAACGGAACGCGGGCGTAGTTGGCCTCGATGACGGCGGGCCCGATGTTGGCCACCGCCGTGCCGGAGGTCATCGCGATCGGAACCGGTCGGCCGCTTCCCAATGCCAGACCGACGGCCAGGTACCCGGCGGTCCGCTCATCGATCCGCACATGCAGTCGCAGCCGCCCCGCGCGGTCGGCGTCAGCCAGGGCGAAGGCCAAGGGCGCATTGCGTGACCCCGGGCACAGCACGACGTCGCGGACGCCGCCGCGAACAAGTTCGTCGACGACGACCCGGGCCTGAGTCGTCGAGGGATTCACGCCTACCAGCGTGTCACAAAAGCGTTCCCGCAAAAAATTGCAGCATCGCGTTATTGACCGGGTCGGGCCGCTCCAGGAAGCCGAGGTGACCGGCGTTGGCAATCTGGATGTAGCGGCCATTCGGCAGAGCCTCACCGACCTCACGCCCACGCGACGGCGGGGTAATGACGTCATCGGCGAACCCGATCACCAGAACCTCGGTGGTGATCGACCGGTACACCGACAGCCGATTCTCCGTAGGCACCACGGTCATCTGGCTGCGCCAGCCCGGGGTGCGCTTGAGCGGGAAGGCGGTGAACATCTCCAACCACTCGGTGATCGCGGCGGGATCATTGATGGTCTTGGGTGAGAAGTTCTCCAACACTCGGACTTTCGCGGCGTAGGCCGCAGGCACCTCGATACCGGATTCCGCCAGTTCGAGGTCGGCGGTCCGGAAAGCCCTGCGGGTCTCATCGACGCGACCGCGAGTTCCCATGAGAACGGCCCGGGCCACCAGTTCCGGGCGGACCAGCAGCAGTTCCTGGGCGATGAACGCGCCCATGGACATTGCGACCAACCGGACCGGGCCGCCAACGACGGTCTCAATGAGTTCGGCGGTGTCGGCGACCATCTGCGCGGTGGAGAATCCATCAGCGTTCTCGGTGGCCCCGATACCGCGGTTATCGAAAGTGATGCAGCGGTAACCGGCGGCCACAAAGGCCGGCACCTGATGAATGTGCCAGGTACGGCCCGCACCGCCGGTGCCGGCGATGAACAGCACCGGCTCGCCGGTGCCGGTGTCCTCGTAGGCCAGGGTGGTCACCCGCGCGACGCTAGCAGTGCCTGGCAGGTACGAACGCGGGCGATCCACCAGTCGCGACGCTCGGCCGGCGCCGCCAGGGCGGCCAGCCGGGCCGGGTCGGGCACGACGTCGGCCACCGCAAGCCAGCCGTCGAGTGACGTGATATCGGCCACGTCGTCGACGAACAGACGTCCGGTGCCGAGTCCGCAGGCGTAATCCAAGATCGGTAGCGCCGCCGCGGCGGTGAGCCCCGCGGCAATGCCCACCGCGGAGTCCAATGCGCTGGAGATCACCACCGGGACATCGATCTGGGCGGCGATATCAAGCAGTGCCGCGACCCCGCCGAGTGGGGCGACCTTGAGCACCGCGATATCGGCGGCACCGGCGCGCACGACCGCCAGCGGATCGGCCGCTTTTCGGATGCTCTCATCGGCGGCCACCGGCACGTCCACTCGTCGGCGCACCTGGGCCAGTTCACCAACGGTGGCGCAGGGTTGTTCGAGGTACTCCAGGGGGCCGTCGGCGGTGAGTGCGCGCGCAGCCACGACAGCCTGCTCCACGCTCCATCCGCCATTGGCATCGACCCGGACCGTGGGGACCACTGCGCGCACCGCGTTCACCCGGGCCACATCGTCGGCCAGTACCTGACCCGGTTCGGCGACCTTCACCTTTGCCGTCGTCACACCCGGGAACCGAGCCAGCACCTCGGGCACCTGCGCGGCCGGTACCGCCGGGACGGTGGCATTGATAGGGATTCTCCGCCGCAGCGACACCGGCTTTGGGCCATAGGCGGATTCGATCGCCGATGCCAGCCAGTACGCGGCTTCCGGTGGTGCGTACTCGAGGAAGGCGCCGAACTCGCCCCAACCGGCTGGCCCATCGATCAGCGCAACTTCACGCACCACGATGCCGCGGAACCGCATCCGCATCGGCAGTGCGACGACGTGCAGACGGTCGATGAGATCGTCTGCGTTCATCAGATCGCGCGGTCGCGGTTCTCCCAGTAGGGCTTGCGCAGATCCTTCTTGAGCAGCTTGCCGGTGGGGTTGCGCGGCAGCTCGTCGAAGATGTCCACACTGCGTGGGCACTTGTACCCGGCGAGTTTCTCCTTGCACCAGGCGATCAGTTCCTCCGGGGTGACCTCGGCACCCGGAGTCAGTTCCACAGCGGCCTTGACCGATTCGCCCCACTTGTCGTCGGGGATCCCGAACACCGCGGCGTCGGAAACAGCGGGATGGTCGGTGAGCGCCCGCTCCACCTCGACGGAGTAGACGTTCTCCCCACCGGAAATGATCATGTCCTTGAGCCGGTCCTCGACGAAGATGAAACCCTCGTCGTCGACCCGGCCGATGTCGCCGGTGCGGAACCAACCATCGGCGGTGATCGTCTCCGCGGTAGCCTCCGGCTTGTTGTGGTAGCCCTCCATCAACTGCGGTGTGCGGAACCACAATTCGCCGGGCTGCCCTTTCGGGACATCTACCAGGGTGTCCGGGTTGACGACGCGGACCTCCACCTTCTCGGCCGGCTGGCCAGCGCTGACCAACCGCTCCGGGTGGGACTCGTCGCGGTGCGCCTCGGGCGACAGAAGGGTGATCGCGCCGCATACCTCGGTCAGGCCGTAGACCTGGACGAAGTCTAGGTTCGGGAATTCCTTGAGCGCGGTGTCCAGCAGCGCCGGTGGCATGGGTGCGGCACCGTAGGCGAAGGTACGCAACTGGTTGAACAGCTTGATGGCGTCGGGG
>CALQLM010000102.1 GCA_943331415.1 Bifidobacterium breve | reverse complement strand
GAGGAGTCGGCCCGTCTGCTGCGCATGGAGGACGAGCTGCACAAGCGGGTCATCGGCCAGGAGCCGGCGATCCACGCCCTCTCGCAGGCCATTCGACGCACCCGTGCCGGGCTCAAGGACCCCAAGCGTCCGGGTGGGTCGTTCATCTTCGCCGGCCCGTCCGGTGTCGGTAAGACCGAGCTGTCCAAGGCGCTGGCCGAGTTCCTGTTCGGAGACTCCGACGCGCTCATCCAGATTGATATGGGCGAGTTCCACGATCGATTCACCGCCTCAAGGTTGTTCGGTGCCCCACCCGGGTACGTCGGCTACGAGGAGGGTGGCCAGCTCACCGAGAAGGTGCGTCGTAAGCCGTTCTCGGTCGTCCTGTTCGACGAGATCGAGAAGGCGCACCAGGAGATCTACAACACCCTGTTGCAGGTGCTTGAGGACGGCCGTCTCACCGACGGCCAGGGCCGCACGGTGGACTTCAAGAACACCGTGTTGATCTTCACCTCGAACCTGGGCACCTCCGATATCTCCAAGGCGGTTGGACTTGGCTTCACCCAGGGCGGTGGAGACAACAACTACGAGCGGATGAAGCAGAAGGTCAATGACGAGCTCAAGAAGCACTTCCGACCTGAGTTCCTCAACCGCATCGACGACATCATCGTGTTCCACCAGCTGACCCAGGACGAGATCATCCAGATGGTCGACCTGATGGCGGGCCGGGTGTCCAAGCAGCTTGCTGCCAAGGACATGGAGATGGAGCTGACAGACAAGGCCAAGTCACTGTTGTCCAGGAGGGGCTTCGACCCGGTTCTGGGTGCCCGGCCACTGCGCCGGACCATTCAGCGCGAGATCGAGGATGCGCTGAGCGAGAAGATCTTGTTCGACGAGATCCGGCCCGGGCAGCTGGTGACGGTGGATGTCGAGAACTGGGATGGGGAAGGCGTCGGCGAAGACGCCAAGTTCACCTTCAGCGGTGGGCCCAAGCGTGAGATCATCGAGCCGGATCTGGCAGCTGCGGCGACTGAATAGTGTCTCTGCGGTGTTTCAGCGGTAGCGCGGCAGCATCGCAAAGACTCCCTTGATGATCGACATCACCCAGCCGCCGGCATTGGGGCTGTGGTAGCGAGGCCAGTTGAGCTGGAAGCTGACCACCCAGGCCTGACCGGTGCGATCAACCGCGTACCAGCTGAAAGTGAGATCGCCGGGCAGATTTCCGGCCTTGGCGCCGATATAGGGCCACTGGGTGCGATCCAGATCGATTCCCGGAATCTCAGACATGATGGCTCGAACCGGCGCAGCCGGACCGACTGCGTTGTGCTGTAGCCGCGCATGGACGCGACAGATGTCTTCTGCGCTGCCGTACCACTCCGCGCCGTAGGCGGAGCCCGGCGCATGCGTGCGAAGCGGATCGGGTTCGTAGGGGCGGGCATTAGCTTGTTTGAGCAACTCCGCCCGGTCTGCGGGGGTGGCGTTCTTCCATTGTTCGCGTACGTCCGGATTGCCCCAGCCGACCGAGAACAGTTCGCGCATCGTGGGGAAGGGCGTCATGCTGGCCGGGTCGTGATGGCCCGCGCGAACCAGCGCCTGTTCGATTGCCGGGGTGCCGAGTCGCTCGATCAGTAGATCGGTGGCCATGTTGTCACTGGTGGAGATCATCTTGCCGGCCGCCTGGCGGACAGTGATCTGCGAGCCAGCGGGTAGTTTGTCGAATCCCGATGATCCGAGTTTTTTGGCCTCACTGGTAATGGTCAGCGGGTCGTTCCATCGCAGGGTCCCGGCCAGCACCGCATCCTCGACCGCGAAAAGCACATAGGTTTTGAAAATCGAAGCGAGCGGCAATGATTCGTCGGTGTTGGTGCCCGCGATCTTTTCACAGTTGCCGTCGTTGACCTTTGAGACCTGATACGAGTAGCGCGCTCCGGTGCGGCCGAGTGCGGTGTCAATGTCCTGCCAGGAGTTGATTGTCGGCTTCCGGGTGGTGGCCACCATCCGAGTGACCATGGTCTGGTCATTGGTTCGTAACTCGATGTCTTCGCTCGCTCCGAACGAGGTGATCAGATGCAGTCGAGCCGAGCCGGCGCCGATCTCCACTCCGGTCAGGGTGTAGGGACGGTCCCACCATAGTGACTCCATGGTCGCCTCGATCGGATCCACCATGTCGGGCGCAGCCAATGTTGTGACACTGACTTTCCCGATGGGCCAATCGGAATTCAACATGTCCATGACCTGTTGCGCCCGGACGCCCTGCGGTGTGTTCGTTTCGATCCGCACACCCGGACTGGCTGCCGGCGCAGTGGGCGATGTGCATCCGGTCGCCACCGCGGCGATAGTTGCGATCGCGGTGGTGGCTGCCACCGCCCGGCGTACTGGCCGGGACGCGCTAACCCTTTGCGTCGGACCTGGCAACGTCCAGCACAACCTCGAACTCGAGCAGCGAGGAACCGGTGGACACCGGGTTGGCCCGCTCGCCGGCATGGGCGGCAATGGCCGGACCTGCGACCCATGCCTGGAAGGCCTCCTCGGACTCCCACTGGGTAACCACGAAATAGCGGTCGTCACCCTTGACCGGCCGCAGTAACTGGAAGCCGAGAAATCCCGGCTGGTTGTCGACCGCGTGGGCCCGGTGGGCGAATCGCTTCTCCAACTCAGGGCCGGAGTCCGGCGGCACCTCGATTGCGTTGATCTTCACCACGGTCATGGCGCCTAGGCTACCGCGCCCACCAATGGACCGACTCAGGCCAAGATGGGACGGTGAGCTCTTGGCTGACCCACCGCGGCGGTAGCGGCCGTCCGCTGGTGCTTGTGCATGGGTTGATGGGGCGTGGCAGTACCTGGTCGCGTCAGCTGCCGTGGCTGACCCGACTCGGTTCGGTCTATACCTACGACGCGCCCTGGCATCGCGGCGGTGATGCCGATGACGCCGGGCCGATCAGCACCGAGCGGTTTGTCACTGAGCTGGGGTCGGCCGTCGGCACACTCCGGGCACCCGCGACACTGATCGGCCACTCCATGGGCGGGTTGCACTCATGGTGTCTGGCCGCAGCCCAACCTGAACTCGTCAGCGCGCTGGTGGTGGAGGACATGGCGGCCGATTTTGTTGGCCGAACCGTCGGGCAGTGGGAACCGTGGCTGCACGCACTGCCCGAGGAATTCAATTCCGCTGAAGAGATTTTCGCCGAGTTCGGACCCACCGCCGGCAGATACTTTCTGGAGGCTTTCGACCGCACACCCACCGGCTGGAGTCTGCATGGGAAGCCACAGAGCTGGATAGCGATCGCGGCCGAGTGGGGGACCCGGGACTACTGGTCGCAGTGGCAGGCGGTGAAGGCTCCGGTTCTGCTGATCGAGGCCGGCGACTCAGTTGTCCCACCCGGGCAGATGATCAGGATGGCGGCGTTGGCCGGTGAACGCGCCACCTATGTCCGGGTTGCCGGTGCGGGCCATTTGGTTCACGATGACGCACCGGAGGACTATCGCCGGGCTGTCGAGGCCTTCCTCAGCGCTCTGCCGCCGGACTAGGGCCGGCCGTACTGGGGACCACCGTGCTGGGGACCACCGTGCTGGGGACCACCGTGCTGGGGACCACCGTGCTGGGGACTGGGCGGTGCCGCGGGGTTCTAGCCGAGTAGGAGCAGCACGGCGACTGTCGCCTCGATGGCGAGCCCGGCGATGTTTTCCTTGGACCGGGATCGGTCAATGACGACTGATACGGCCCGGGCGATGCAGGCCCCGGCCCAGGCGGCGCCCAGCACTCTGGCCGCGTCACTGGACCCGATAATCAACACGGCCACGCCTGCGCCGATGAACAGCCCGCCGTAGGTGGCGCGGAATTCCGAGATCGCCAACTGCGACGGCAGACCGAGTCCGATGACCTTGCTGACCCGGTGCGGCCAGATGAAGCCGAGCACTCCGGCCGCAACCGAGATACCAGCGCCGATTGTCGCGAATGTGTTCACGTTGTTCTCCTCGTGCCCTATTGACCCGCATCGTCGCCTTCGGGTGTTGTGTGCTCGGCTCCTCCTCGGGCACTAAGTGCCCGAATTGTCGCCTTCGCCTTCGCCCGCAAGGGCGAAGCGGCCATCGGCCGTCTGCTCCACCAGGCCGTCCACCAGAAGCGAATCCAGAGCGCGGTCGCGCTGCGCGGTATCGGTCAGCCACACCACGTCGAGTTGCGCCCGCGGCACGGGCGTCGAATTCGCCCGCAGTACGTCGAGTAGTTTCCCTCGAACCTGCCGATCAGTTCCGGTGTAGCGCTGTGTCGGCCGCGCGGGGCCGTCACCGATCGGGTATCCGGCATCACGCCATGCGCATACCGTGAGCGGACACAGCCCGCATTTGGGCGAGCGCGCAGTACACACCGTCGCACCCAACTCCATCAGAGCGGCCGAAAAATCTGCTGCCAGAGCGTCATTGGGCAGTAGGGCTTCGACCTCAGCGTGGTCGCGGACCGTCGATGGATTACCCGCATCGGCCCGTCCAGCGATCGCGCGCGCCACCACCCTACGGACATTGGTGTCGACCACGGGCACCCGCTTGCGGTAGGCGAAGCAGGCCACCGCACGTGCGGTGTAGGCGCCAACACCCGGCAGCCCGAGCAGTGTGTCTACGTCATCGGGAACCACATCACCATGCTCCTCGGCGATCATGACGGCGCATTCATGCAGTCGCTTCGCCCGCCGTGGATAGCCGAGCTTGCCCCAGGCCCGAAGCACGTCGGCGGCACTCGCCGACGCGGTCGCCGATGGTGTGGGCCATCTTGCGATCCATTCCACCCAGATCGGCGCCACCCGCGCCACCGGGGTCTGCTGGAGCATGAACTCACTGACCATGATCTGCCACGGGCTCACTCCGGGCGCGCGCCACGGCAACTCGCGCTTGGCCCGCGTGAACCACGCGACGAGATCCTCGGCGGGGATACTCATCGACTCACCACCTCAGCGGCAGTGCACAATACGACCCATGGCGAATACCAGCCCTGCGGCAGCGTGGACGGCACTCAAGGAGGGTAACGAGCGGTTCGTCGCCGGCCGACCCGAGCACCCCAGCCAGAGCATCGAGCACCGGGCCAGTCTTGCGGTAGCGCAGCGGCCGACCGCGGTGGTGTTCGGTTGCGCCGACAGCCGGGTGGCCGCCGAGATCATCTTCGATCAGGGCCTGGGTGACATGTTCGTTGTGCGCACCGCGGGTCACGTTGTCGACTCAGCGGTGCTCGGCTCTATCGAATACGCGGTGGCTGTCCTTGACGTTCCGCTGATCGCTGTACTCGGTCATGACAGTTGCGGTGCGGTCCAGGCCACACTTGAGGCCCTCGATGAGGGACGTGTACCTGGCGGGTTCGTCCGGGATATCGTGGAACGGGTTACCCCGTCGATCATGTTGGGTCGCCGAGAAGGACTGACCCGGGTGGACGAATTCGAAACCCGCCACGTGATCGAGACCGGGACACAACTTCTGGCCAGATCGACCGAAATCGCCAACCGGGTCGAACGCGGCGAGCTTGCCATCGTGGGACTGACCTATCGCCTAGCCGACGGTCGGGTCACACTGCGCGAGCACCTCGGTGAGATCGGCGAGTGACGCGAAAACCCGAGTCAACCGGGCGACACGCCGGGCGCGGTCGGACGGCTCGCGGTGACCTGGCCTTACGGTGAGAACGTGCTGGATCTCGAACCGCAAGGCCCCCTGCCCCCACAGGT
>CALQLM010000101.1 GCA_943331415.1 Bifidobacterium breve | reverse complement strand
TTGCCGCCCGATGACTCCGTTGAATAACAGGTCCGTAGCGTGGCCGAGCACCCTCGGGCCGATCACTGAGAGGGCAATGCCCCCGATGGATAGCGTCAGAACCGCCGCGATCGGTCCGCGTTGTGGACGTAGACGCCGAGCCAGGCGAAGTGCCGAACCGGTGAAATCCCGCGACCGGGCGGCGGCGGGGTCCTCGAGCATGGCCCGCATGGACCCACGCATCGGGGGAGCGGTCATGGCCGTCCTCCCACTCCCGCACCGACGGACTGTGAGTCGACGAATTCGGCGTAGGCCGGACAATCAATCAGCAACTCGTTATGCCTGCCGGTTCCGACGACCCGACCGCCGTCGACAACGATGATGTGATCGGCGTGAATCACCGTTGAAATTCGCTGCGCCACAACGATCACGGTCGATGACGCCGACACATCGCGCAGATTCGTCCGAACCCGGGCGTCGGTCCGCGCATCGAGTGCGGAGAACGCATCGTCGAAGAGATAGATCGCCGGTTGTCGGATCACCGCGCGGGCGATCGCCAACCTCTGGCGCTGGCCCCCTGAGAAGTTGATACCGCCCTGGGCCACCCGCATGTCGAGTCCGTCGGGATGGTCGGCTACGAAATCGTCCGCCGCGGCCACCCGCAGCGCCGCCCACTGTTCGTCCTCGGTCGCGTCGGACTTTCCGTAGCGCAGGTTGTCGGACACTGTTCCGGAGAACAGGTATCCGCGCTGTGGCACCAGACCGACCGTCGACCACAGGTATTCAGTGTCGTAATCCCGCACATCAACGTCGTCAACACGCACCGAACCGCTTGTCACGTCATAGAGACGGCAGATCAGCGACACCAGCGTGGACTTCCCCGAACCGGTTCCGCCCACAATCGCCGTCGTCGTGCCGGGGTAGGCGGTGAATGACACCCCCTCCAGTACCGGACGTTCCGCTCCCGGATAGCTGAATGAGACGTCCTCCATCGTCACGATGCCGCTGACTCCGCCGGCCGGTCGGCGTGGCGAGGACGGGCTGGTGATTGCCGCCTGGGTGTCCAGCACCTCGGTGATGCGCTCGGCGCACACCGAGGCGCGCGGCAGGATCACCAGGATCAGTGTGGCCATCAACACGGCCATCAGAATCTGCATGAAATAGGACAGGAACGCGATCAGCGAGCCGACCTGCATCTGACCGGCGTCGATGCGCAGGCCTCCGAACCAGATCAGCGCAACACTGGAGATGTTGATGGTCAGTGTCGTAACCGGCAGCATCAACGCCTGCCAGCGCCCGGCTGCCAGCGCTGCATCCGAGACCGCGTAGTTGGCCGCGGCGAAACGCTCCCGTTCGAAGGGCTCGCGCGCAAACGCGCGGACCACCCTGATGCCGGAGAGCTGTTCTCCCAGGACCCGGTTGATGGTGTCGATCCGTTGTTGCATGCTGCGAAAGATCGGCAACATCCGCGACACGATCAGGTAATTGGCCACCACCAGGACGGGCACGCTGATCACCAAGAGCCAGGACAGCCCCGCATTCTGGTGGATGGCCATGATGATGCCGCCGACGCACATGATCGGGGCGGTCACCAGGACAGTGGCGGTCATCTGAATCAGAACCTGGATCTGCTGCACGTCGTTGGTGGAGCGGGTCAACAGTGACGGCGCACCGAAGCGGGCTGTTTCGCTTTCGGAGAAGGTGGTGACCTGGTGGAATATCGCCGAGCGCACATCGCGGCCGAATCCCATGCCGGTGCGGGAGCCGAAATAGACCGCACCGATCGCGCAGATTCCTTGTACGCCCGTCACCGCCAGCATTACCAGGCCGAGCCGGGAGATCAGCGCGGTATCACCTCTGGCGACGCCATCGTCGATGATGGCGGCGTTGACGGTCGGCAGGTAGAGCGAGGCCAGCGTGCTGATGGTCTGCAGCACCATGACCGCCGCGATCAGCCGCCGGTATGGCCGGACGTACCGCCGCACCAGTGCCAGAAGCATGTCGCTACTGTCCCATATCCCCCTGGTGGGCAAACCGCAGTTCAGCAGGTATGTCGGGGGTTCGTCGGGCGGCGGCCGCTACAGTGCATGCTGTGACAAACAGCAGGTGCATATGACGGCGGCGCGCAGACTTGCGACTCTCGCTGTTGCCGCCGTGGCGGTCGTTCCGGTGCTTGGTGCCTGCTCGGGTTCGAGTTCTGAGCAGCCGCAGTCGGCAGGCCAACAGCAGGACTCGCCCGGGCCCGGCAAGGACGGCAAGCACGGGCCGATGTTCCCCGAATGTGGCGGCATCAGCGACCAGACGATGGCTGAGCAGACCGGGGTGTCCGGCCTGGTGAAGACCGCGGTCAACTCTGTGGGTTGTCAGTGGCTGGCCGGCGGTGGAATCCTTGGCCCGCACTTCTCCTTCACCTGGTTTCGCGGCAGTCCCATCGGACGCGAGCGCAAGACCGAGGAACTCTCGCGGACCAGCGTCGAGGACATCACCATCGAAGGCAACAGTGGCTTCATCGCCGTGGGCACCGACCCGATGCTGGGGGATAACCTCTGCGAGATCGGGATCGGTTTCAATGACGACTTCATCGAATGGTCGGTGAGCTTCGCCCAAAAGCCATACCCGCCGGCCTGTGACGTGGCCAGGGAACTGACCCGCCAGTCGATCGTGAACGCGAAATGAGCCGGCTGACGGGCGCACTGGCTGCGCTATCCGCCCTGGCTGTTCTCACCGGGTGCGCGCAGACGGTGGACGGCACCGCGATGAAAACGGGTTCGGGCAGCACCCAGCGCAACGACAAGTCCGCCAAGGAGTACCCGAACCTGCTCAAGGAGTGTGACGTTCTCACCTCCGATGTACTGGCCAAGACCGTGGGTGCGGATCCGCTGGACATCCAGAGCACCTTCGTGGGCGCTGTCTGCCGCTGGCAGGCCGCCAACCCCGCGGGCCTGATCGACATCACTCGGCTCTGGTTCGAGCAGGGCAGCCTCGAGAATGAGCGCAAAGTCGCCGAGAACCTCCAGTATCAGGTTGAGAGCCGCTCGATCGCCGGAGTCGCATCGATCGTGATGCGCACCAACGACCCGAACGGAGGCTGCGGGGTTGCCAGTGACGCCGCCGGCGTCGTCGGCTGGTGGATCAACCCGCAGGCACCGGGTATCGACGCGTGCGGTCAGGCCATCACGCTGATGGAACTGACGTTGGCCACCAACTCCTGACAGGGTTTCAGCGCGGCACGTGGAATGTCACCAGCTCGGCGCAGCTGAGTTCCAGGGCCGACCAGGTCCCGGGCACCCGCAGTACGGCGATGCCTGATGTCGGGAACTTCATCTCGATCAGCCTGGTCGCCTCAGGGTCGCTTCCGGGGTGGCCGGCCAGGCCCAGTGCCATCTGGCTGACGGTGGGTTCGTGTCCGACGATCAGCAGGGTCGAGACTCCGTCATCCACCTGATTGATCTCGCTCAGCATGGCCCCGGGAGTGGCTCCGTAGAGCCGGACGAGGAAGTTGACCGGAGCGCCGATCCCGGTGCGGTCCAGGGTCTGGCGGGTTCGCACCGCTGTCGAGCACAGCACGGCATCGATCTCCGGCACCGCGCTGCGCAACCAGTCACCGGCGAGCCCGGCCTCCCGGACGCCCCGCGCGGCCAGCGGTCGGTCGTGGTCGGCGACGCCGTCGGGATAGTCGGACTTGGCGTGTCGCATCAGCACCAGAGTTCTCATTCGTCCCAGGTTAGGGCACTGTCGCGGCGGGGCTGCCGAACTTGTCCGACCCCGGTCATACACTCGCGCCGGGGCTGCAGCATCAGGGGAGAAAGGTTTGGGGGAATGCGCTTTATCCACACCGCGGACTGGCAACTGGGAATGACCCGCCACTTCCTGGACGACGACGCTCAGCCGCGGTATTCGGCTGCCCGCCGTGACGTTGTCGCGGGACTGGGCGCGCTCGCCCAGCGGACCGGCGCTGAGTTTGTCGTGGTGGCCGGCGACGTGTTCGAGGCCAACCAGTTGGCGCCGAAAGTGATCAGCCAGTCGCTTGCAGCCATGGGCCGTATCGAGGTTCCGGTGTACCTCTTGCCCGGCAACCACGATCCGCTTGATCCCTCGTCGGTGTACACCAGCAAGCAATTCCTCGCAGAGCGCCCGGACAATGTGGTGGTACTCGACCGCGCAGGCGTATTCGACGTGCGTCACGACGTGCAGATCGTGGCGGCCCCGTGGCGCTCGAAGCATCCCACCACCGACTTGGCCGCCGATGTGCTGGCTGAGCTTCCTTCCGACGGCACGGCGCGGATTCTGCTGGCGCACGGCGCGGTCGACGTCCTCGATCCCGACCGTGACAACATCGCTGCGATCCGGATGGCCGCGGTGACTGCAGCTCTGGAACTCTCGGCCGTGCACTACGTGGCACTGGGGGACAAGCACTCCCGCACCGAGGTCGGTGACAGCGGCCGCGTCTGGTACTCCGGCTCGCCCGAGGTCACCGACTATGACCACAAGGAAGCCGACTCCGGCCATGTGCTGCTGGTCGATATGGATCTCGATGACCCCGCGCATCCGGTCACCGTGGAAACTCACACCGTCGGCACCTGGTGCTTCCGCACAATCGCCGCAGATCTGAACAACGGTAGCGATATCGCCGCACTCGACGCCAGACTCGACGCACTGCCCGGCAAGGACCGCACCGTAGTTCAGTTGGCACTCAAGGGCACTGTCACCGTCACCGAGCAGGCTGACCTGGACCTCTGCATCGAGAAGTACTCGCGGCTCTTC
The DNA here is from genome assembly GCA_943331415.1 of Bifidobacterium breve. Taxonomy (GTDB): domain Bacteria; phylum Actinomycetota; class Actinomycetes; order Mycobacteriales; family Mycobacteriaceae; genus Mycobacterium. The sequence goes on along the minus strand of CALQLM010000101.1, from coordinate 941 downwards.
GCCGGCGTGGATAACTGGGAGCGCCACACCGAGTTGGTAGTCATGCCCGCCGACGAGGAGTTCGACAATCTCGGTATCGGCGGGTTCGCCGCCGACGCTGTCGACGACCTCAAAGAGAAGGCCTGCTCCGACGGTCCTGACGCACAGACCGCGCGCGGAGCGTTGGCTTTGCTGCTGCGGTTGCGGAAAGGTCTTGAGTGATCCTGCACCAGCTGCGGCTGAAAAACTTCCGCGGGATCGCTGACCGCGAGATCAACTTTCCCGACCGTGGGGTTGTGGTGGTGCACGGCCCCAACGAGATCGGCAAGTCGTCGGTGCTCGAGGCGCTCGGCCTGTTGCTGGACCAGAAGGACAGCTCGGCCAAGCAGACCGTCTTGGCAGTCAAGCCCGTACACGGTGACGTCGGCTCAGAGGTGATCGCCGAAATCAGCACCGGCCCCTACCGGTTCGTCTACCGCAAACGTTTCCACAAGAAGAGCCTCACTGAGCTCAGCATCACTGCGCCGAACCACGAGCAACTCACCGGTGACGAGGCGCACAATCGGGTTCGCGCCATCCTTGACGAGACTGTCGACACTGCCTTGTGGGACGCCCAACGGGTATTGCAGTCAGACTCCACCAACGCGGTCGATCTGTCGGGCTGCACGGCATTGACCCGCGCCCTTGACGCTGCGGCCGGCGAGACAACGACCGCCTCAGGCGCCGAAACCCTACTGATCGACCGCATCGACGCCGAATTCGCGCGCTACTTCACCGCTGCAACCGCCAAGCCCACAAAGGAATACAAGGACGCCATCGCCAATGTGAAAGCCGCCGAAGAGACGGCGAAGAGCTGCCGAGAAGCGGTCGCCGACATCGAGGAACGGGTAACCCGACAGGAACGTCTAAACACGACCCGTGCCGAACTAGCCGATGCCCTCGCCCCCGCCGCAGCCCGGCGC
>CALQLM010000100.1 GCA_943331415.1 Bifidobacterium breve | reverse complement strand
CAACAACTTCGAAGTGTTGATCACCGGCCTGAAGAATCGCGCCGATCCGCTGGCCGGGGCGATCGCCGATATCAGTGATGCCTCCGGAACACTGGCCGGGTTGCTGAGCGACAACCGTCCGCTCTTGCAACAGACCACCGGTTCGATCGAGACCATCCAGCAGCCGTTCAACGATGAGCCGGAGAAACTGGACAAGATCCTCGGCGATTACCCGGCCGCGGTGACCCTGATCGGTCGCGCGGGCGGTATCTACGGTGACTTCTTCAACTTCTACCTCTGCGATATCCGACTGAAGCTCAATGGCCTCCAGCCCGGTGGCCCGGTTCGCACCATCGCCATCACCAAGCAGACGTCTGGCAGGTGCACACCGAAATGAGAACCCTTGAAGGCTCCGACCGGATTCGCAACGGCCTCATCGGCCTAGTGGTCTTGATCATGGTCATCGGTGTCGGCCAAAGCTTCGCCAGTACTCCGATGCTCTTCGCCAAGCCGATGTATTACGCGCACTTCGCCGACTCGGCAGGGTCCAGCCCCGGCGACAAGGTGCGCATCAACGGCGTCGACGTCGGTCAACTCAAGTCGCTCAAGATCGACGGCGACCGGGTCCGGGTCGGATTCACCCTGGGTGATCAGCGCATCGGCGCCGACAGCCGGGTGTCGATCCGCACCGACACCATCCTCGGCAAGCGCGTCATGGAGATCGAGCCGCGCGGCACCAAGCCGTTGGCGGTGAATGCCGTGCTGCCGTTGGAGCAGAGCACCACGCCGTATCAGCTTTACGATGCGTTCTCCGATCTCACCAAGACCACCGCCGGCTGGGATCTGGGTGCGGTCAAGAAGTCGCTCAACGTGCTCAGCGAAACCCTCGATCAGACTTCGCCCCAGCTGAGCAAGGCCCTTGACGGTATCGCCCGGTTCTCCGACACCATCGGCAAGCGCGATCAGGAGTTCAAACAGCTTCTGGCCGAAGCCAACAAGGTCGCCAGCGTGCTCGGTAACCGCAGTGAGCAGATCAACCGCCTGCTGGTCAACGCCCAGGTTCTGCTCGCCACCGTGAACGCCCGGGGCCAGGCCATCGATATGTTGCTGGAGAACGTCTCCGCGGTGTCGAGGCAGTTCGCCGGATTCATCGACGACAACCCGAACCTCAACAAGGTTCTGGAGCAGCTGAGGACGATCAGCGAGATTCTGGTCAAGCGCCGCGATGACTTCGCCAACTCGATCACCATCGCGTCGAAGTTCATGGGCGCTCTGGCCGAGTCGATCGGTTCAGGTCCGTACTTCAAGTCCCTCGTGGTGAACCTGATTCCCGGACAGCTCATGCAGCCGTTCATCGACGCCGCGTTCAAGAAGCGCGGTATCGATCCCGAGGAGTTCTGGCGCAACGCCGGACTGCCCGCATTCCGGTTCCCGGATCCCACCGGCGCCATGCAGGCCAACGGTGCGCCCCCGATGCCCCAGCAGGTCCTGGAAGGCACACCGGAGTTCCCGGGTCCGGCCGTCGGTCCCGGCTCGCCCTGCTCCTACACGCCGACCGGCGGAAGTATGACGCCGGGCAACCCGTTGCCCTGCGCCGCCGCGACGGAGGGTCCGTACGGGCCAGTGCCCGGTGGTTTCGGCCCGCCCAGTATCGCGATCTCGGCCCCGGTGCCGGACTCCGCGACACCGAACCACGGTGTTCCGTCGGCGGCCATCCCCGGCCTGCCGGGACCGATCGCTCCCGGCCTGCCGGGTCCGGCACTGGCGCCCGGTCCGAGCGGAGCGCGCACCGTTCCGGTACCGGAACCAGTCGACGCCACCGTCATCGCGCCCGTCGACATGGGAGGGTCGTAGTCCATGTCCATCTTCAATTTCCGCAATAAGGACCTGTCGAAGATCTCCCGCGGGTCGGTAGTCGTGGGCACGATCGCGGTCGTCCTCGCTCTGATCGCGGCGTTCGTGGGCTGGAATCTGTACAAGAAGGCCGCCACCACCACGGTCGTCGCCTACTTCGCCGACGCGTTGGCGGTGTACCCGGGCGACCGCGTCCAGATCATGGGCGTCAAGGTGGGCAATGTCGACAGCGTCGAACCCGCCGGCGACAAGATGAAGGTGACGCTGAGCTTCGCCAGTCGATACAAGGTGCCGGCGGATGCGACGGCCTCAGTCCTCAACCCGACCGTGGTGGCGTCCCGCGTCATCCAGTTGTCGCCGCCCTACACCGGCGGTCCGGCGCTGGCCGATAACGCGGTGATCCCCCTCGAGCGCACCCAGGTGCCGGTGGAGTGGGATGACATCCGCAAGCAGTTGGACACGTTGGTCACCGAACTCGGGCCGACCCCAAGCCAGCCGAAGGGCCCACTGGGTGATTTCGTTCAGTCGCTGGCCGATGGACTCAGCGGTAAGGGCAAGCAGCTCAACACGACGTTCCGGGCGCTCAGTGACGCGATGGCGGCGCTCGGCGAGGGCCGTGGCGATCTCTTCGGTGTCACCAAGAGTCTGGCGCTGTTCGTCAACGCGTTGCACCAGAACGATCAGCAGTTCGTCGCGCTCAACAACAACTTGGCGACCTTCACCACCTCGCTCACCAACTCTGATCAGGAGCTGGCCAATGCCGTCAAAGACATCGACACCCTGCTGAAGACCGCCCGCAAATTCGTTGATGACAACGGATCGGTGCTCGCCACCGATATCAACAACCTGGCCGCGGTGACGAATACTCTGATGCAGCCTGAGCCGCGCAATGGCCTCGAGACTGCGCTGCACGTGTATCCGAACCTCGCCGCGAACGTCAATCAGATCTACCACCCGACGCACGGCGCGATCACAGCGATCCCCGCGGTCGCCAGCTTCGCCAACCCGATGCAGTTCATCTGTAGCGGGATCCAGGCGGCCAGCCGACTGGGTTACCAGGATTCAGCCGAGTTGTGTGCCCAGTATCTGGCGCCGATCTTCGACGCGACCAAGTTCAACTACCCGCCGTTCAGCTTGAACCAGTTCTCCGGCGCCGAGACGCTGCCGAAGTACGTCGCCTACTCCGAAGAGCGGCTGCGGCCGCCGTCCGGGTGGAAGGACACGACGGTGCCGGGTATCTGGTCGCGGGACACCCTGTTCTCGCACGGCAACTCCTCCTTCGTCCCGTGGCAGGGTCCGTTGGGCGAGCCGGACTGGATCGTGGCTAAGGGGATGCAGGGTGTTGAGGTGGGACCCTTCACCGGGCCCATGCTGACCCCGGACTCACTCGCCGCACTCATGGGCGGACCCGACCCCGTCTCGATGCCGCAGGCCGGTCCTCGTGGCGGCGCGCCGCCGAACTCCTACGACGGCTTCGGCAACCAGAACAACCCGCTGCCGCCGCCGTGGTATCCGGGTGCACCCCCGCCGCCGGCTCCCGGCGTGGACGTCGTACCGGGTCCGCTTCCGGCCTCGGCGATGATCGGCCCGCCCGCACCTGCCGCGGCCGCGCCCGGACCGATGCTGCCTGCTGAGATGGGGGCTGGATAGTGAGTATGTTCCTCAACTCAACTCGTCGGATGGGTCGGCGTGCGCTGCTGCTGCTCGTCACGGTGATGGTGCTGACCTCGTGCGGGTGGCGCGGTATCGCCAACCTGCCGGTTCCGGTGGGACCGGGCACCGGCAAGGGCGCGATGACGGTCTACGTCCAGATCCCGGACACGTTGGCGCTCAACACCAACAGCCGGGTCCGGGTGGCCGATGTGTTCGTTGGCACCGTGCGCGAGATCAAACTCGAGGACTGGATCCCGACGCTGACCCTGACGTTGGAGCCGGGCATTGAATTGCCCGCCAATGCCACCGCCAAGATCGGACAGAGCTCCATCCTGGGCACCCAGCATGTCGAGTTGGCGGCGCCGGCGGATCCGTCGCCGCAGCCGCTCAAAAACGGCGCGACGATCTCGTTGAAGAACTCGTCATCGTTCCCGACGATCGAGCGGACCCTGGCCAGTGTGGCCACGGTCCTGCGCGGTGGCGGTATCCCGAACCTGGAGATCATCCAGACCGAGGTCAACAATCTGCTGACCGGTAACGCCGATCAGATCCGGGATTTCCTGAACAACCTGGACGTCTTCACCGCCGGACTCAACAAGCAGCGCGAGGATATCGCTCGCGCCATCGAGTCCTCGAACGAGTTGTTCGCCTATGTGGCGAACCGCAACAGCACCATCGACCAACTGCTGGTCGACCTGCCGCCGTTGGTGGACTATCTGGCCGGCGCCAAAGACCGGGTCACCGATGCGGTGCTCGCACTCGGCCGGTTCAACAAGGTGACTGGTGACAGCCTGTCGGCCGCCCGCGCAGATCTCAACACCAACCTCGCGACGCTGCAACGGCCACTGAAGCAACTGGGCCGCGGTGCACCGTACTTCCTCGAGGCGATGAAGCTGATCATCACCAACCCCTATCCGCTGGACGGCATTCCGAAAGCCATCCGCGGCGACTACATCAACCTCTCGCTGCAGGCCGATCTCACGCTGAGTTCACTGGACAACGCATTCCTGACCGGTACCGGTTTCTCCGGCATGCTGCGGGCGCTGGAGCAGTCGTGGGGCCGTGATCCGGCGACGATGATCCCGGATGTCCGGTTCACCCCGCACCCGAACATGACCTCCGGCGGCGGTCCGTTCGTCGAGCGTGGCGAGTGAGTGAGGGAATGAACCGATGCTGACCCGCTTCATCAAATTCCAGTTGGGCACGTTCGTCGTGCTGACCGTGCTGGCCCTGATCGGCCTGAGCATTTACTACCTGCGCCTGCCCAGCCTCGCCGGGATCGGTCAGTACACCCTCTCGGTGGATCTGCCGTCGGCCGGTGGTCTGTACAAGACGTCGAACGTGACCTATCGCGGCGTCACGATCGGCCAGGTGACCGATATCGAACCCACGGAGAAGGGCGCCCGCGCCACGCTCCGGATCGCGGACAGATACCAGATCCCGGTCGATGCCTCGGCCAACGTCCGGTCGGTGACCGCGATCGGCGAGCAGTACCTGGATCTGGTGTCCGACGGTAAGACGGGCCAGTACTTCTCCGCCGGGCAGACGATCACCAAGAGCACCATCCCGCAACCGGTGGGACCTGCCCTGGACGCCGTCTACCGCAACCTGCAGGCGCTGCCGGCAGACAAGATCCCCACCCTGCTGGACGAGACGGCCTTGGCCGTCGGTGGCCTGGGGCCGACACTGCAGAGGTTGACCGATAACACCTCAAAGTTCGTCGACGCACTCCAGACCAACATCACCGATCTCAATGACATCGTTGATAATTCCCCGCCGCTGTTGGACAGCCAGGTGTCGACCGGGGATGCGATCGGCCGGTGGGCCGCCAACCTCAACTCACTGACGGCACAGGGTAAGGCCCAGGACGCCGCGCTGCGCAGCGGTCTTCAGCAGGCCGCACCCACCGCGGAGGGGCTCAACACCCTGTTCCTCGATGTCAAGGATGGTCTGCCGCAGACTCTGGCGAACCTCGAGATCATCATCGAGATGCTCAAGCGGTACAACAAGGGTGTGGAGCAGTCCCTGGTGCTCCTGCCGCAGGGCGCGGCGGCCGGACAGTCGGTGGCGGGCGTGTTCCCCGGCCAGGCCTCGCTTGACCTCGGCTTGTCGCTCAACCAGCCGCCGCCGTGTCTGACCGGCTTTCTGCCGGCCAGCCAGTGGCGGTCGCCGGCCGACCTCAGCGTGAAGCCGGTGGAAT
>CALQLM010000099.1 GCA_943331415.1 Bifidobacterium breve | reverse complement strand
GAGGTGGCGGACCGACGCCCGGGTGGGGTCGAACTCATCCGGCTGATCGGTCACCGCGGGGTCGCGATGCGCGGCAGCCAGCAGCAGCATCATGATGTCGCCCTTGGGAATTCGTAACTTCCGCTCTCCGATGATCATGTCCTCCCCCGCGACTCGGCCGACTAGTTGGACCGGCGGGTCGTAGCGCAGAGTCTCCTCGACAATCGCCGAGGCTCGGCTGGAATCCTGCCCGAGGGCAGCCCAGTGCCCAGGATGGCGAAGCATGGCCAGCACCCCGTTGGCGATCAGATTCACCGTCGTCTCGTGTCCGGCGATCAGCAACAGATTGCAGGTCGCGACAATCTCTTCCTCGTTGAGCTGATCACCTGCCTCCTCGACGGCAATCAACCCCGACATCAGGTCGTCGCCCGGGTGCGCGCGGCGTTGCTGTAACAGATCTCGCAGATACTCGCGCAGCCACAGGCCGGCCTCCATCCGCTCCTCGAACCCCTGCGGTTGACCCGTGAACGCGATGAACGGGTCGAGGCCCTGTGCGAGCAGTGCTGAGGCCCAGCTGAACTTGGGCTCGTCCTCAATCGGAACGCCGAGCAGTCGACAGATCACCGCAACCGGCAGCGGGTAGGCAAGGTCGCCGATCACCTCCAACCGATCCGCGGCGGCAGCCTTGTCCAACAATCCGTCCACCAACGCGGCGATACCAGGCTCAAGGGCCCGAACGACCTTGGGTGAGAAGGCCTTACTGACCAACTTGCGCAGCCTGGTGTGATCGGGCGGATCGAGGAAAAGAAAGCCAGGCGTGCCGAAGGGCCGCGGCTGCGCTCCATCCGCGATCGCCTGCTGAGCGGCAGTGGACTTGAGCCGGTCGCTACACGACGCCGGATGCCGCAGCACCTCGTCGCAGTCGGCGAACGATGAAAACACCACCAGGTTGGAGTCCGGCAGAGATAACGGACCGTGTTCCCGTAACTGCCGGTAGATCGGGTACGGGTCGGCGCGGTGGGCGGGATCGAGCAGTTCGAGCAGTAGCGCCTGCGGTGCAGCGGTCATTGCCCCAGTCTGCCCGGTGTCAGGGAACGCGGGCTTGCCCGCACCCCGGGGCGACGGTCGGGCCCCGGGTGAGCGCGTCAGCCAGCGAAGGTGCGTCCTCAGGGAGTTGAGCGACCGGCGGGAGGGAAAACCGAACCTCGTAGACGATGCTCCCCGCCCCCGAAGCGTCACGGCAGGTGAGTCCGACCCGCTTGCCTGTGCCAGTACCCAGTAGCGCATCCACTGTCTCGCGCACCGCACGAGATGACATGCGTTGACCGGCAGCCTGCTGGAACACGGGGTCGAGCACCTTGGCGGCCTGCGCGGCCAAGTCCGCGGCGATACCGAAATATGCCGGCGGAGCGACACCGGAGCAGGTGCCGTGCGCATACCACTCATGGGTCGTCATGAGCGCGGAGTCCGACATCATTGCCTTCAGGCTGGCCTGAAGGTCCGGCGGCAACGGCACGGGTTTGCGGTCGCGGTCGGGAGTTCTCTTGGGAACCTCGCAGTACTGTTCGGTTGATGGCTGCGGCCACAAACCGTGCAGCACAAAACTCTTGCCCAACTTGTCGACGTGCCCGGACTTACACCCGGCGTTGGAGGGCTCCACCTTGCATAGACTGGGGCCCCAGGTCACCACCAGCAGGCTGGAACTGCTGGCTGCCGCCGTCTCCGCGGGCCGAGGTTTGCGATCAAGTACCAACAGGCTGAAGGCCACCGCCGCGACGACCACCACGGACAGACCGACCGTTATCGAGATCACCGTCGCATCGCCTCGCTTCACGATTCGCTATTCAACAGCGCAGCGCCTCTGCTGGCTAGTGGACCTAGCCGGTGGGCCTGGCTGGCGGACCCTGTGACCAGCGAAACGCCACACGGCCTAAAGTCTGTCCAACAGCGGCGTTGACGAGTCGGAGATCCATGCCAGGCAATGATGTTGATCGCTGGTTCGAGCGCACGGCCCGCAGCAGCAGGGCGCCGGTCGCGCTGTATCCGAGCCTGCTGACCGGCCGGGTCGCGCACTACCTGAGTTACCGGCTGCGCTACCCACTGCTGGTCGCTACCGTCCGATTCGCCGTCCACGTCGCCGAGTTCTTCATCCTGCTTGCCAGCCTGGGCGGAGTCGCAGCCTTCACCGTGATGATGCTGCGGGCCGGCAGCCTGTTCGTCGCCGGCGGCTGGTGGGGCCTGTTGGAGGTGATGCGCGAACGGCTGAGGACGTTCGCGCGGTCAGGCCAACGGGACGCCTCCGAGAATGAGATTGGCCGCTGGCTGATGCTGGCACTGCTATTGGCGGTACTCACGATCGCAGTCGGAGCCGCCTTTCTCCTGGTCTTCAACCAGGCGGACACCGATCCCGTAGCCCGGGTCTACGCGTTCCTGATCGTCGTCGAGTTCGCGATCGACCTACCCGTGCGCGTCCTGCACTCCGGCATCTACGCGACCCGTCGCGTCTATAAACCCGCTTGGTCGATGTTTCTGCCGACCGTGGTGCAACTGGTCATTCTCGGTTTCGGCTTCTACTTCTATCCCACCGCCGCAATCATCATCGCGATCATCGCCTGCAATGCACTCGGCATCTGGATCACCCTGCACTACTGCCTCGAGGTATACCGATTGATGGGTCTTCACCCGAAATGGTGGCCGGGTGACTTGCGCTTCTGGCGCCATCTTCCATCCATCCCGCTCCGACTGGGAATTCAGACAACTTTCTCCGGGTTCAGCCTGCGACTGGATGCCATCCTGGTTCTGGCACTCGTCGGTTTCTACGGGACGAATACCCGGACATTCGACCTCACCGCTGGGCTCACAAGTTGGCAGCGGATCGATGCATTCCAGTTCTTCTATCTGATCCTGCCGCTGTTTCGGGGCACCTACGAGAGCGCGGCGATCTTTTACTTCGATCTCGTCCGGCTGCGCACCATGCCGGCGATTCGCAATCTTCAGTTGTCGTTCTTCCGAAAACTCCTCCTGGCGGCACCGCTGGTCGCGCTCTTCTTCTGGGCCTTAGCCGCCGCCCTGGGCGTGCTCGTGTTGCACGACGTGCCTATTGGCTTCCTGCTGGCGCTCATCCCGATGTTCGTGGTGCGCAGCCTGATCGGCGTCTATCAGATTCGGCTCTTCGCCGAGGGACACTTCCGCACCCACATCATGACTTTTCTGCTCCTCGCCATATTGCTCTGGCTGGTCTGGATAAATCCCAACCCCGCAGGCGATCTCATCCAGATCACCGCCGCGATGATCATCCAGCTTCTGGTGCTGATCAATGTCCAGCACATCCGGGACCGGCGAGACCCTCAGCTACCCACACTGGTACCGCTTCGGGATTGGATGCGGTCATTGAGCGACGAGCCCGGCCCGGCAGTGGCCGGTACCATCACCATCAGCCCGTCCATTACCCCGAAGCAGAAGTCGGCTGCGGTGACGGTCATGCGGGAAACCCTGGCGGGCAGTGGATATTTTGCCTTCGGATCGGCAACGAAGCTCGTCTACTACGAACGTTCACAGGGCAATCGTTCACAGGGCAATTCAGATCACCGAACCCATCTGGCTATCCAGGCTATGACAGGCGGCGCCGCCAGTCGCGGTCGATGCCTGGCCGAATCCGAACCCAACGGCCGAGCGGCACTGGTGACCCTGACGAGAAGAAATTTGATTTCCTCGAACAGTTCCGTGACCGCTCAAGCCCGGGATCTGGCTGCCCTCACCGACACTTTCCGCAGGCTGTTTCCCGACGGGGTCGTGTTCGACGCCGCGACCCTCGACGGTGCCATTGCGATGCGCGCGCTCGACTCAGAACTACTGGCCGGAGCCTTGCAGGCAGTACTCGCGAGCATGGAGGACGGCGGCGACATGATCACAGTGTCGAACCGCTGGCTCACTCCGACCTACCGCAGGGGAATCCTGCGGGTGCTCTTCATCCTGCCGACCGATCCTGAACCGGAACAGTTGCGAGCGTGGCGTGACACCGTGCGCTCATGGAATCTCGGCACCGAAGCGTTCGGTCCCGAAGCCGTCACATCGGGGCGGCCGGTGTCTGATGGTTGAGTCCTTCGACATCGACCGGTGCCTAGGTGATCCTCATACCTACGAGGAAATCATCCTGGGAATCTTCACCAAGAAACAGCAACGCGGCCAGGCTTTTACAGAGACCGAAACCGATTGTGGTGTCTCATTTTTCGATACCGCGACGAAGCGTAAGACCCTGGCAAGGGCCATCGCGCACACCGTTGCCGCAGGCGATTACCAGCCCAAGCCGGTCGACCTCTGGTTTCTGGAGAGCAAGGGCAAGGTCCGCGCCGCTCATATGCCGGGCTTCACCGACCATGTCATCGGTTCAGCGCTCTACCAACTGCTCACCCGCAACGCTAGGAGTTATGGCCTACCCGGTGTGTATTCCTACCTCCCCGGGTTGACCAATGCCACCGCGATGCGGGCACTCGCCGCCTTCGTGCGTGAACATCGCCGGCGAGTCGGCAAAACCGGACCGCCGGTGTATGTCATGCAGTCCGATTTCGACCATTACGGCGATGGCCTGCCGGTGGGTCCGGACGCAGCGGTGTGGCCCATCCTGCGGGAGATCGCCGCGCTGGGCAGCCCCAATGGTGACCTCTCCGAGAACGCGTGGAACCTCATCACCGCTCTCGTCCGTCCGGTTGTCCGGGAGTCGGATGGTGCCCTGTTCACCCGACTCAACGGCGTTCCCATGGGGACTCCGGTAGTACCAGTGCTTTCGAACGTGGCGGTGCTGCCGATGGACCGGGCCATCCACGAGATCGACGGGATTTTTTACGCCCGCTACAACGATGATTTCCTGGTCGCCCATTCCGAAATGGCAGCGATGCACGAGGCGGACGCCCGGATCGATTCGATACTCGGAGGCTTGGGCGTCAGACGCAAACAGGCCAAGGAACGTCGCACCGCATTGAGCGCCACCGGTATGCCCTCAACCGAGGATCCCGCATACCGTGGCGGTAACCGGATCGACTGTCTGGGACTGTCCGTTAGCCACGCCGGCGCGGTCACCGTAGGGCCGCATCGGCTACGCCGTTTCATCGGACGGTTCGCTGCCCGCATCGACGGTGCCGCGGCGGCGGTTAGGTCACTTCCGTTGCCCGACCGAGCGCAGCACTTGGTTGCAATGACGAACGTGATGCTCGATACGGCGAGTCCGTTCGCTATTCCCGGTTTATCCGCTCTGCTCGATGCCACGACGGATCGGAACGTGCTCAAAGATCTGGATTTCCGGATCGCGCGGAAGATCAGTCAGGTTGCCACCGGACGTCCGGGCGTCAAGGGATTGAGGCTGCTGCCACCACGGGTGCTTTACACCGAGATGGGGCTGGTGTCGTTAGTGAACGTGAAAAACTTGCGGTGAGCACGTCTGCCAGTGTTTCATTCTCCCTGAGGGCGCGGATCCCGCTTTCGGGCGGATATTGGCGAAGGACCACAGAGGCTGCGGCTTTCGATCCTTCAATTTTTCGTTTTTCCCCGCGCCCTCGCGCGCCCGCGGTCAGGAGCGGTAGTAGCGGCCCATGACGTCGGCCTTCAGATCCTCGAAGCCACCGGTCGGGATCGCCTCCCGGATTCGATCAACCAACCGGATGATGAAACGCTCGTTGTGAATGGTGCACAGTGTCGCAGCGAGGATCTCCTTGGCTTTGAACAGGTGGTG
>CALQLM010000098.1 GCA_943331415.1 Bifidobacterium breve | reverse complement strand
GGCCCAACGCCTGAGCTAGTCGACTGAGCTAGTCGTACCGGATGATCGTGGTGCGGCTGATCTGAAGTCGTACCCGTTGTATGAGATGGTCGGGCGCCCGCTCGCCGCTGGCCTTGGTGGCGATGAGCATTTTGACCCGCTCCTCCACGCCGTAATGGCGCAGGCAGGCCGGACACTGATCCAGGTGCTGCTGTAACCGGCCGCGGGCCTCATCACTGCATTCGCCGTCGAGCAGCGTCCACACCTCGGCGATCACCAACGCACAGTCGCTGTGTCCAGTCTCGTGGCCGTCTGAGCTCATCAGGACACCTCCTCGGCGGCTTCCTGGCCGCGCAGCAGTCCGCGTTCCTTGGCGACATCGGCCAACGAGGTGCGCAACTGGCGCCGGCCTCGGTGCAGGCGGGACATGACCGTCCCAATCGGCGTTTCCATAATGTCGGCGATCTCCTTGTACGGCAGGCCCTCGACGTCGGCGAGATACACCGCGAGCCGGAACTCTTCAGGTAACGCCTGCAGCGCCTCTTTAATTTCACTGTCCGGCAGCAATTCGAGCGCTTCGACCTCCGCGGAGCGCAAACCGGTCGACGAATGCTCAGCCTGGGCGGCCAGCTGCCAGTCGTGGATCTCCTCGGTGGGGTACTCCGCCGGTGAGCGCTGTTTCTTCCGGTAGCTGTTGATATAGGTATTCGTCAGTATCCGGTATAACCAGGCCTTGAGGTTGGTTCCCTCGCGGAACGACCGGAACCCGGCGTAGGCCTTGACCATGGTTTCCTGCACCAGATCCTCGGCGTCGGCGGGGTTGCGGGTCATCCGCATCGCACCGCCGTAGAGCTGGTCCATCAGCGGAATCGCGTCGCGCTCGAACCGCGCGGTCAGCTCTGCGTCGGACTCCTTGTCGACGACGTCGATGTCAGGCACCGTCGTAGAGTCCCACACCGGGCACCGGGCTACCGACACCAGGTCGTGAATTCGTTTGCTCTCCCGAACCCCATCACGGCCACGGTCACCGCACTATTTCTCGACCCCTAGGCTGACCGTCATGGGAACCTTCTCCGGCAAGACCATGTTCATTTCCGGCGCCAGCCGCGGTATCGGCTTGGCGATCGCCACGCGGGTGGCCGCCGACGGCGCCAATATCGCGCTGGTGGCCAAAACCACCGAGCCGCATCCGAAGCTGCCGGGAACCATCTACACCGCGGCCAAAGAAATCGAGGAGGCCGGCGGTCACGCGTTGCCGATCGTCGGTGACGTTCGCGACGGCGACTCGGTGGCTGCCGCGGTCGCGGCATGCGTCGAGCAGTTCGGCGGTATCGATATCTGCGTCAACAATGCCTCGGCGATCAACCTCGGTGGTATCGAAGACGTGCCGCTTAAGCGTTTCGATCTGATGAACGGTATCCAGATCCGCGGCACCTACGCGGTGTCCCAGGCCTGTATCCCGCATATGAAGGGCCGGGAGAATCCGCATATCCTCACCCTGTCGCCGCCGATCCGGCTGGAATCCAAGTGGCTCACACCGACGCCGTACATGATGGCCAAGTACGGGATGACGTTGTGCGCGTTGGGTATTGCCGAAGAGATGCGCGCGCACGGTATCGCCTCCAACACCCTGTGGCCGCGCACCATGGTCGCCACCGCGGCCGTGCAGAACCTGCTCGGTGGCGATGAGTCCATGAAACGCTCGCGCAAACCGGAGGTGTACTCCGATTCCGCCTATGTGGTGCTGAGCCAACCTGCACGCGAGTACACCGGACACACCCTGCTGTGCGAGGACGTGCTGCTGCAGTCCGGCGTCACCGACCTGTCGGTCTACGACTGCATCCCGGGTTCGGATCTCGGCGTGGACTTCTGGGTCGACGGCGCCAACCCGCCGGGATACTCGCCGAGCTAGCCGACGATCAGCCTTTGCGGCCGATCCGGCGCCAGCCGTGCGCGGCAAAGGCGCGCATGGCCGCGCGGGCGAAACGACCCTGCCGCCTGGGCGAGGAGTACCAGAGCATCTCTGATTTCTGGGTGGGGATCCGCGGTGCGGTGATCGCCTGCTGACGGCAGAACTTGATCAGGCCCGCGGCGCCGCCGCCGCGGTAGCCGATACCGGATTCCTTCCATCCGCCCATCGGCAGCGACGGACAGAACACGTTGGTCATCGCGTCATTGACGTTGACCGCACCCGCGTCGAGGCGGCGCGCGATCCGCTCACCGCGGGCCGTGTCACCGGTCCACACGGTGGCCGACAGGCCGTAGACCGAGTCATTGGCCAGCCGGATGGCCTCATCCTCATTGGCCACCTTGACCACCGGCAGCGTCGGGCCGAAGGTCTCCTCGGCCATACAGGTCATGCTCGGATCGGCATCGACGATCACGGTGGGCTGGAAGAAGGTGCCCACCCCGGTGGGCTTGCCGCCGGCCAGCACCCGCGCCCCGGCCGCGGTGGCCTCGGCGACGTGACGCTCGACGATGTCACGCTGTGCGGCGGTGGCCATGGCACCGACGTCGTAGCTGTAGCCGCCGTCGGACTCCTGACCCTGGGCGACGGAGCGGACCTTGTCAGCCAGCTTGGCGACGAACTCGTCATAGACCGGGGCCTCGACGAAAACGCGTTCGACCGAGATGCACACCTGACCGGAGTTGAACATCCCACCCCAGGCGATGCCGTTGGCGGCCCGATCGATATCGGCGTCGGCCAGCACGATCGCCGGATCCTTGCCGCCGAGTTCGAGGCTGCACGGGATCAGCCGCTGCGCGCACGCCACCGCGACCTTGCGGCCGGTGGCCGTCGACCCGGTGAAGTGAACGAAGTCGGAATTCTCAATCACGGCCGCACCCGTGGCGCCGTAACCGGTGGCGAGTCCGAAGATCGGCGGCGCGCCGACCTCGTTCCATCCGCGGGCGAGCTCCACGGCCGAAAGAGGTGTCACCTCAGAGGGTTTCAACAGCACCGCGGCACCGGAGGCCAGTGCGGGCACCAGGTCCAGTGCGAGCATGGCCAGTGGAAAGTTCCACGGCTCGATCATCCCGACGAGCGGGTAGGGCCGGAAGACCGTGGTCAGTTTCTTGACCTTGAACAGCGGGCTGTGCGCCTTGGGGTGGCGATCGGCGAGGAACTCCTCGGCGTTGCCGGCCCAGTAGTTGATGGCGTCGGCGATGGTGACCGGCTCGATGCTGGCATCGCCACGGGACTTACCGGTCTCGCTCATCAGCATCTCGGTGAGACGGTCGGTGTTGTCCAGCACCCAGTCCTGCCACAACATCATCCACTTCTTGCGACCGCGCGGACCGATCTCTTCCCACTCGGGCTGGAACAGCCGCAGTTCGCGCGCCTTGGCGGCGACTGTGTCAGGTCCGTCGACGGGCACCGATCCGACGATGCGGCCAGTGGCGGGATTGTGCACCGTGATGGTGTCGATCTTGGGTTCAACTGCGGTCATGGTGATTCCTCTCACGACGGTCATGCCTGTCGAAATGTTATCCCCACCACAACGGCTAGAACAGACCGACCGGTTGGTTATCCCGGTCGACGGGTTCGAGGAGTTCCGGGCCGTTGTTGGCCACCCGGTTCACCAATCTCGAGACCTCTCGAACGCCAAGGCCACTGATATCGGGAGGGGCGGTCAACAGGTCGGCGGGCGCGGGTTCGTCGGGGTTGAGCCAGCGATCCCAGTCCTGTTCGTCGAGTATCAGCGGCATCCGGTTGTGGATCTCGCTGAGTTCGTCCACCGCGTCGGTCGTCACGATCGTGGCTGTCAATATCTCCTCAACGGTCTCATCGGGTCGCCACGACGACCACAGGCCGGCCACCAGAAGGGGCGACGCATCCCGCCGGAACATGTAGAACGGCGTCTTCGCGCCCGCATCGGGGCTGGCCATCCACTCGTAGTAGCCGTCCATCGGCACCAGACACCGCTGACGCCGCGCGGCTGACCGAAAGGCCGGCGAGGTGGTCAGGGTTTCGGCGCGGGCGTTGATCAGCAGCGACTTGGCCAACGGCTTGCCACCCGCGTCGGCTTTCACCCACGGCGGCAACAGCCCCCAGCGCATCGGCAGGATCCGGCGTTGGGCCCCGTCGCCGGACTCCTCGTGGCGGGCGATCACGGCGGCGATGGTCGTCGTCGGGGCGACGTTGTAATTCGGGCCACCAAAACGGTGGCCGGTCTCATCGACGGCGTCGATGCGCTGCGCGAGGAGCGCCGGATCTGTTGTGACCACGAATCGCCCACACATGACTCGATAATCCCCCAACCGCGACGATCCCCCAACCTGCAAAATCGGGGGCAAGGCAGGATAGAGCTGTGAACCACTGGCCCGCTCCCCCCGCCTCGGGGCCGGTGCACGCCACGGTCACGGTGCCGGGGTCGAAGTCGATGACCAACCGGGCGCTGATCCTGGCCGCACTGGCCGCCGTGCAGTCCGGGCCGTCGCGGATCTCCGGCGCACTGCGCAGCCGCGACACCGATCTGATGATCGGCGCGCTGAGAACACTGGGCCTGCATATCGACGGCGACGGAACCGAGTTGGCCGTCAGCGGAGAACTGAATCCCGGCCCGCACGCCCGCATCGACTGCGGCCTGGCCGGCACGGTGCTGCGTTTCGTACCGCCACTGGCCGCAGTGGGCACGTCCGCAGTGACATTCGACGGTGACGAGCAGGCGCGCTCCCGGCCGATCGCTCCCCTGCTCAACGGGTTGCGCGAACTCGGCGTCGACATCGACGGTGACGGGTTGCCCTTCACCGTGCGCGGGCACGGATCGGTGGCCGGGGGCACCGTGCACATCGATGCCTCGGCCTCTTCGCAATTCGTGTCCGGCCTGCTGTTGTGCGGGGCAGGCTTTACCGAGGGGCTGACCGTCGTACACACCGGCTCATCGGTACCGTCGGCGCCGCATATCGCGATGACGGCAGCGATGCTGGACGAGGCCGGTATCGCCGTCGACGACACCGTGATGAACCGGTGGCGGGTGGAGCCGGGTCGGGTGGCAGCCCGGCACTGGAACATCGAACCCGACCTGTCCAACGCGGTGCCGTTCGCCGCTGCCGCGGTGGTGACCGGTGGCGAGGTGCACATCACCGGCTGGCCGACCATCAGCGTCCAGCCCGCACCCATCATTTTGTCGATCCTGCGACTGCTGGGATCGACTGTGCACCATGTGGATTCGGCGGCGGGCTCATATCTGTCGGTGATTGGCCCGGCGGCCTACCGCGGGTTCGATATGGACCTGCACGAGGTCGGGGAACTCGCACCGTCGATGGCGGCACTGGCCGCGCTGGCCGAGGAGGGCTCGGTGTCCCGGCTCACCGGGATCGCGCACCTGCGCGGCCACGAGACCGACCGGCTGACCGCGCTGCGCACCGAGATCAACTCCCTCGGCGGAGATTGCGCCGAAGATCCCGATGGCCTGGTGATCACCGCCCGTCCCCTGCACGGCGGGGTATGGCATTCCTATGCCGACCATCGGATGGCGATGGCGGGCGCGATCGTCGGGCTGCGAGTTCCCGGCGTCGAGGTGGAGGACATCGGCACCACCGCCAAAACCCTGCCTGCCTTCCCCGAGATGTGGGCCGGCATGCTCGCCGCCCCGGAGGATCGCGGTTGAGCATCCGACGTTCCGGGGAATACGACGAGTCCGACGTCAAAGTCCGATCCGGCCGCGGATCGCGCCCACGCACCAAGACCCGCCCCGAGCACGCCGACGCCGAGGCGGCCATGGTG
>CALQLM010000097.1 GCA_943331415.1 Bifidobacterium breve | reverse complement strand
TTCGGCGATCTCGTCGCGCTGGAGGCGTATCGCCGCAGCCTGTTGGAGCAGGCCAGCGGTGATGACATCAGTGCATGAGCCCCGCGGAGGGGTTATGGTTAACAAGTCGGGTCCCGGCAGCGAAAGGTCAGATATGGCTAACTTGAATGCGCGTGCGCGGCGTGTGACGGTCACCGCTGTGCTCGCCGCCGCGGTCGCGGTGCCCGTGCTGGTCAGCCTGACCGCATCCGGTGCGCCGGTGAACTCCGCGACCGGGGATTGCCTGGCGTGGTTCGGTTCGCGGGACGAGGGGACCTGCATCGGGTATTCGACCGGCAATATCACCTCGATCGGTACGCCGGATATCGGAATCTACGGTCCCGGCTATGGAGCCGGCCTAGGCATCACCAGCGGACCTCTGTTGCCGGGTCAGACCATCACGCAGGGCATCGCGCCCTAACCCTCCGGCTGGATCACCGTCGTGTCGGCATCGATCTCAGTCAACGTCACCATGGTCGGGTCGGGGGAGACCCGATCGGCGATCTTGCGGCGGCCGGCGTCGATCATCGACTTGGTGGCGGGGTTGCTCGTGACGGCGCGGTAGGTGCCGATGATCTGCTCGTAGCGCTCGCGGCCGGCCTTGGTTCCGATCACATAGCCTGCCGCCAGCACGGCCAGATACCCGATCACTGCATTCCCTCCACCTCGACTGCTGCTCCCATCCTGCCTGACGTCGCCGACTGGCGCCCAGGGCGGCTGTCTTTGGCGCCCTCGCCCCCCGGTGCGATAGAGTGGCGAGTCGTTCCGCGTTAGCGGGAGCGGTCCCCTGTAGCTCAACTGGCAGAGCTTGCGACTGTTAATCGCACGGTTGATGGTTCGAGTCCATCCGGGGGAGCCACACCGGGGGTAGGCTCAGTCCAGTTCGACTGCCACCGACGAAAGATGCATCGAGATGACCCTCCAGTTGAGAGCGTCCGCAGTGCTGCTGAGCGTCGCCGCCGCTGCGTTGTTCGCTTCGGCGCCGTCGAATGCACTGCCTCCCACCCCGGCATCCCCGGGTCAGAACTGCGCGGCCGGTTTTATGGCTGATCCGAATTCGGGCAACTGCTGGCAGATGATAAGCGGCGGCGCGCCGACCGTGGGCGGCGGTCCATGTATGCCGGGCCGAGTGGGCCTCTGCCTGAGTTACCTGCAGAACAATCCGTTCACTCCCGGCCAGTTACTTCCGAGCAACAACAACTGGTGACGTCGACCGCCATTGACGCGGCGGAAACGTTCATCGATCCCAACGCATGATCAGGCCCGTCGGCCGCCTCGGTGCGGTGAAGGTCACCGGTCTGGTCCTGTGGCAACTCCGCTACGACCTGCTGGGAATGCTGATCGTGGCGGGGCTGCTGATACCCGTACCTGACGCGAGCCAGATTCAGTACGCCACCGCAGTGTTGTCCGTGCTGGGCATCGGCGCTTCGGTGTTCATCGGCTTCCGCAACACCACCGCCTACAACCGGTGGTGGGAGGCCCGCACCCTGTGGGGTGGTGAGATTATCTACTCCCGCGTTCTGCACAACGGCCTCACGGCCGTCGATACCGGTTCGCCCGCCATGGCGCTGATCCTGGACCGTATGCGGCGCCGACAGGTCCGCTACTGCTGGCAGTTGGCCGCCGAGATGCGTGCTGTAGCGCCGATTCCCGGCGTGACTGAACTGACTCCGGAAGATCCGCCCGGTAGTGATGCCACGGATCTGCTCAATCGCCAGGCGGCCGATGTGCAGGCGCTGGCCGCCCAGAATTTCATCGACCAACAGGCGCGAGTGATGCTGATGGCGGCGAACACCGGTTCGGCGACTGCGCAGAGCGGACTGGAGCGAATTCGCAACGAGCCCTTCCCGATTCACTACGACTTCTTCATCCGCATGCTGGCCTGGTTCTTCGGAATCATGGCGTTCAATCGGCTTGATTCCAGTGATCACAACGTCATGAGCATGGTGGTGGGCTTCCTGTTGATGGCGGTGTTCGTTATCGCTGAACGCCTCGGACGATTCATCGAGGAGCCGATGAGCAATCGGGTGTTCGACATCCCGATGTATCGGATCTGCAGCGTGATCACCGGCAACCTGCTTGGCCGCGGGCACCCGCTGGCTCAACCCCGGGAGAGCGACCGAGCCACAGTCTGGATGTAGGCGACGTCTACGGGGTGCCCTGTGAAATGTCGTCAATGAGCCGGTGCAGGACACCCATGGCCGCGGACAAGGCGTCGCGGTCCTTCTGCGTGAGTCGCTGGATGTAGGGATCGATCACCGCCGCGCGATCGGTACGAACATGGGCCAGTACATCGCAGCCCTTACCGGTGATGCGGATTCGCACCGCGCGAGCATCGTCGGGGTCCGGCGTGCGGGCCACCAGGTCGGCATCTTCGAGACGGCGTACCTGGGTGGTCATCGTCGGTTGGGAGCAGTGATCGAGTTCGGCGAGGTCGGAGATCCTCGCTTCACTACGGTCTTCAATCGTGCCGAGCAGTCGGGCCTGTGCCCAGGGCAACGGCAGCCGGATGCGTTGGGTTGCCAGCCGGTTCAGCCTGGCAACCACGGTGAGCAACTCAGATCCGAGGCCGGCGCCGTGCGGTTCGGCCCTCCTGGCGGTCATGAACCCCATTTTACATAGATCACCTATGCGGTGTGCGCGATGGGCGCACTGCCGGTTCCGGATGCGCAGACTGGCAGAATCGGGAAATGACCTCGACGGGTAAACGGCGTGCGCCTTTCCTGACCCCCGTCGAGACGGCGCAGGCATCGGTCATGGGTGCACTCAGCGCCGCCCTGGCCATCGTGTCGGTGGTCGTCCCCTTCGCCGGCGGCCTTTCGCTGCTGGTCACCGTCCCGATGGGTCTGCGTGGGTACCGCTATCGACTCCGGGTGCTGCTGGCGGCCACATTTGCGGCCAGCGCCATCGGGTTTGTGATCACCGGCATCAGCGGGTTCATGGTCGTACTCAACTGCGCCTACGTCGGGGGAATGACGGGCATCATCAAACGCCGAGGTGGCGGCACCCCGTTGGTCATCGCAGTGTCAGCCGTTGCCGGCGTCCTCAACGGATTATTGATCATCGCCGCTCTCACCGTGCTGGTCCGACTTCGCACGTTGACCCTCGAGGCGATCACCGCCAACATCGACGGCACGTTGAATGCGATCTCCGCAATGCCCATGTTTCGTGAGTCGGCCGAACAGACCCGTGTCATCGCCGGGACCATTCTGCGGAACTGGCCGGTGCTGATCATGGTCAACTCGATCTTCTCGATCATGCTGGTGTCCCTTGTGGGCTGGTGGGCGCTGTCGCGGGTTTTGGAACGGCTGCGCGGAATCCCCGATGTGCACAAGCTTGAGGCCGTCACGGAGGCGCAACCGGTGGCACCGCTTCCGGTTCGTCTGAGCCAGGCGCGATTCCGCTATCCCGGTGCGGATCACGACGCATTGCTGCCACTGAACCTGACCATCGAGTCCGGCGAACACGTGGCGGTCACCGGAGCCAATGGGTCGGGTAAAACCACACTGATGCTTCTGCTGTGCGGGCGGCCGCCGACGTCAGGGCGCATCGAACGTCCCGGCGCGATCGGACTGGGACAGTTGGGCGGAACCGCTGTCGTCATGCAGCATCCTGAGAGTCAGGTGCTGGGCACCAGAGTCGCTGATGATGTCGTATGGGGGCTGCCACCCGGTACCCGCACCGACGTCCCCGGCTTGCTCGGCGAAGTGGGGCTGTCCGGTATGGAGGAACGCGATACCGGCGGGCTCTCCGGCGGTGAACTCCAGCGACTGGCCGTCGCCGCCGCCCTGGCCCGTCAGCCCTCGGTACTGATTGCCGATGAGATCACCAGCATGGTCGACCAGCGAGGCAGGGAGTCACTGCTGGGCGTACTGTCGGGCCTGGCCGATCGGCGCCAGATGGCACTGGTGCACATCACGCACTACAACCACGAGGCCGAGATTGCCGACCGGGTCGTGAATCTCAGCAACTCGGTAGACAACATGGTGATGGTTGGAAGTGCCGCGCCGCCCGCCCCGACGGCCGTTCCGATGACCCACACCGCGCCGGGTAGCGGTATGCCGGTGCTGCAGTGCGATGGTGTCGGCCACGTGTACGGAAGCGGCACGCCCTGGGCGAAAAGTGCTCTGCGAGATGTCAGCTTCACCGTCAACGAGGGTGACGGTGTGCTGATCCACGGCGGCAATGGTTCAGGGAAGTCGACACTGGCGTGGATCATGGCAGGGCTGACGACACCGACCACCGGTTCGTGCCTGGTGCGGGGCCGTCCGGCCGATGAGCACGTCGGCGATGTCGCAATCGCATTCCAGGCGGCACGTCTTCAGTTGCTGCGCAGCAGGGTCGACCTCGAAGTTGCCTCTGCCGCTGGATTTTCGCCGTGGGATACCGGTCGTGTGGTGTCGGCTCTGGCGACCGTCGGGCTCGACGGATCATTGGCCCGCCGCCGCGTCGACCAACTCAGCGGTGGCCAGATGCGCCGTGTGGTGATCGCAGGTTTACTTGCGCGACGGCCGCAGGCGCTGATCCTGGATGAACCATTGGCGGGCTTGGACGCTGAGAGTCAGCGCGGCCTCCTGCGGCTGCTGATTGATCTGCGTCGAGATACCGGACTGACCGTGGTGGTGATCTCCCACGACTTCGCCGGAATGGAAGAACTGTGCCCGCGCATTCTGCATCTGGAGAACGGGATGGTCGCGTCGGCGTTTCGGGCGACCGGCGCCGCCGGGGGACCGTCGTGAGCGCGTCGCGTCAGCGTCGGCCGGTGGTGCTGCTGCGCCCGATCCCCGGCACGTCAGTCATCCATGAGTTGTGGGCCGGTACCAAACTCATTGTCGTACTGGCGATCTCGGTGTTACTGGTGTTCTACCCGGGCTGGATGATGATCGGGCTGATGGCTGCGCTGGTGGGTGCAGCTGCGTGGCTGGCGCACATCCCGCGCGGTGCGCTGCCGTCGATTCCCTGGTGGATCTGGATGCTGCTGCTCTTCGGGGCCGTCACAGCCGCCCTGGGCGGTGGTGAACCGGTTCTGCACCTGTGGTCGTGGGATTTCGAGGCCGGCGGGCTGCTGAAGTTTCTTCGATTCACCGCATTGGCGATCGTGTTGCTGGCGGTAGGGGCGATGGTGTCATGGACCACTAACGTCGCCGATGTCGCACCTGCGATCGCCACCTTGGGCCGGCCGTTGCGGCCGTTACGAATCCCGGTCGATGATTGGGCGGTGGTGCTGGCCTTGGCCTTGCGCGCATTCCCGATGCTGATCGATGAGTTCAGATTGCTCTACGCCGCGCGTCGATTGCGACCACGGCCGGTTCAGGCCGATGGCCGAGCCAAACGCCGGCGATGGTTGACCGAGATGGTCGACCTGTTGGCCGCCGGCATCACCGTCGCACTCCGGCGTGCCGATGAGATGGGGGATGCCATCACCGCCCGAGGCGGCACCGGACAGATCGCGGCTGCGCCGTCACGGCCGCGGCGGGCCGACTGGGTGGCCCTGTCGATTTGCGCCGCCGTGTGCGCGCTGGCCATCGTGCTGGAGGTCGGAATTCTCGGCTAAGCGGACTCGGCTCAGCGGAGTCACCGTCGTGCCGCAGTGTTGGCGGCCTGCTGCGCGGCGGCCAGTGTCGGTGCGACCGCCCGTCGGCCCAGGAACATCTCGTCGAAGAAGGGTTTGATCGCCTGGTAACCGGCTGCGAATCCGGCACCCCCGGGTGCGTCGATTCGCGG
>CALQLM010000096.1 GCA_943331415.1 Bifidobacterium breve | reverse complement strand
ATTGCCACTGGTGATATCGGTACGCCAGCAAAGCTGTACAGCGGCGCATTCCTGTGGTGCAATCGAAGCTGAGAATTTCTCAGGGGCGGACGGATCATGGCTGCTGCGATGCTGGTGGGGCGACTGGGGCCGCTGGCCGCTGCACTGGGTGTCGGCGCCGCGATCCTGGCAGGCGGTACCGGGATGGCCGCCGCCCAACCCACCGGCCCGGACACACGATCCTCAGCGACGCATTCGGTGGACGGCGGTCCCGCTAGGCCGGCCGCCAGGAGCCGTCCGGGGCGGACTCTGGCATCACCGGCGATCGCATCCCGATCTGCGCGTCACGTCGGCCGACCGGCCGCTGCGGTCGCCACTGTTCCGATCAGGGCGTCCGCCGTGGGCCTGTCGGGATTCTTCAATAACCAGACACCGCGACTGAGCCCGACCCAGACCGCGCAGAGCCCCGCCGGTGTCGTTACCGGACAGCTCAATGCCGTCGATCCCGACAGCCCCCGGCTGAGCTATACGATCGCCGCCGACCCCGCCCATGGCATCGCGACGGTCGGCGTGGACGGCAGTTGGAGTTACACACCGGATTCGGCCGTGGCGGCCGGTGGCACCGACTCGTTTCGGGTGACCGTCAGCGATGCCCCCAGCGGTTTTGCGATCCACGGTTTAGCCGGGTTGATCAACCTGCTCTCCTTCGGCTTGTTCGGCAGTCGTGGCGATTCCGCCACTGGCACCGTCGCAGTCACGGTCGCGCCGTTCACCCCGGCTAATCGCGTGCCGGTGATGGGCACACCGGTGGTGGGAACGCCGGACTCCGTGACGGGTGTGGTGAGCGGCAGTGTCAGTGCCACCGATGCTGACGGCGACACCCTGACCTACAGCGCACCATCGACGACGGGCAAGGGCGGCGTGAGCATCGTTGCCACCACTGGCGCGTTCACCTATACGCCCACTGTCGCAGCGCGTAACAATGCCGCGGCCACCGGCGCGACAGCGGCGGATATGCAGGACAGCTTCACCGTGACGGTCAGCGACCGATACGGCGGCACTGCAACGGCTGCCGTCACGGTTGCGGTCAGTCCGGCCGGCGGCTCGGCCTCCCCGCTCGCGGCGTTCCCCGGGGCGGAAGGCTTCGGCGCGTACGCCACCGGCGGGCGCGGCGGCAGCGTCGTCTATGTCACCAATCTCAATGCCAACGGCCCCGGCTCGCTGCAGTGGGCCATCGACCAACCCGGCGCGCGCTACATCCTGTTCAAGGTCAGCGGCCTGATCGACACCCAGATCCATCTGACCAACGGCGACGTCACCATTGCCGGCCAAACCTCACCGGGCGGTATCACCATCCGGGGTCTGGTCACCGACGAGACTCCGTATCAGGACCAGAATGTGCGCGCACCAGATGATTTCGCCGAAAACTGGATCCTGCAACACATCCGTATCCGGCCGGCCCCGACCCTCACCGGTGACGACGGACTGCGACTGCGCTACACCCGCAACGCCATCGTGGATCACGTGTCCATCGGCAATGCTCTCGACGAGGCAATCGAGATCTCCTACTCCAACAACATCACCGTCCAGAACACTGTGCTCGCCGAAACGGTCGGCGGACATTCGTTCTACGGCGGAATTCTGATGAACTACTCGAACCCGGCCTACGGTTTCGGACTGGACAATGTCTCGTTGCATCACAACGTCTTCAACCGCATCGAAGGACGGCTGCCTGAGGGCAGCCGGGAGTCGGCCGCCGCAGCCAACTCCTATATGAACCTGGAGATGTCCAACAACTTGTATTGGGATCCGCGATTCTTCGTCGCCCTCGGCGTCACATCCGGTGTCGCCAGCGGTGGCGCACGTCCGATCTACTGGAGACTCAACGCCGTCAACAACTTCTTCCGTACGGCCAACAGTTTCCAGTACGGCATGTTTGATGACCAGATCCTCAACGTGGCGCGCAACGAACTCTTCATCAGCGGCAACAAGATGAACCTGTACCCGTCCCGGTCGGACTACCAATTGTTCTACTGCTGCAACGACTATCCCGCCGAGACCAGCCCCGGTGGCACCTCGCGGCAGGCACAGGCCCGGACCACGCGGCACCCCTTTCCGGCCATCACCTACACGCCCACCGACCAGTTGCGCACCGTCCTGCTCAACACCGCAGGAGCGTGGCCGCGCGATCCGATGGACACCCGTCTGATGAGTTTCGTGGCTACCGACACCATCTCCAGTGCGCCTTCCAACACCAACCCCGCGGGAGATGCGTTACTGCTGCCGTTCTCCGGCGCCGCACCGGTCGCGCCGACCGATACCGATAGTGACGGCATGCCCGACACCTGGGAGATCGCCAACGGGCTCAATCCTGGTGTCGCGAACGCCAACGGGACCGCGCTCTCCGCGGCGGGCTACACCGACTTGGAGATCTACCTGCAGGAGTTGTCCACCAGTCGGATCACCGGACGGGCCTAGCGCCCGGTTATCCTGCGGCAGTGACATCCGTTGAGGTCTTCGCCGATATCCTGTGCCCGTTCACCCATGTCGGACTGCACACGTTGATCGACCGGCGTCGCGAGCGCGGGCTCACTGAACCGCGTCTGCGCATCCGGGCCTGGCCTCTTGAACTCATCAATGGTCAGCCACTCGACCCGCAGCACATCGGCGCGGAGATCACGGCACTGCGCGCCTCGGTGCGGCCCGATCTCTTCGCCGGATTTTCGGTCGACACCTTCCCGGCTACCTCGATGGCGGGCTTCGCCCTGACGGCTGCGGCGGACCGCACCGGTGATCCGGTACTGGTCGAGGAGGTCGGGATGGCCCTGCGTAACTTGGTTTTTGAAGAGGGCCTCGATATCGGTCAGCCGGAGGCCGTCGCACCGATAGCGGCGCGGTTCGGCCTCGAACCCCTCGATGCCGACGCCACTGCCGCTGCGGTCCGTGCCGACTGGGACGAGGGCCGCGAACGGGGTGTGATCGGCTCGCCGCACTTCTTCACCGGCGATGACGGAAGCTGGTTTTGTCCCGGCCTTGCCATCAGCCGTGATGATGTCGGTAACTTCATCATCGCCTGGAAGCAGGGCAGTGAGGCCTTCGTCGACGGGGTCTTTGGCTGACGGGGTCTTCGGCTGAGCTACTGCGGGTGCGTCGCCAGATAATCGGCGACCGGAATGCGCGTGGTCTCCGCATAACCGATGGGCAACAACACATCTCCGGCGGTGGTGTTGTAGTAAACGTCCCACCGGTAGTAGCCGCCGAACGCCGCGGGGTCGCCGCCGATCACTGCGGCGTAGTCACTGACGGCCCGGACGTATTCGTTCGCATGGTTGTAGGCGTAAACGGCGCGGTCGCGATTGTCGGCGAAACCGTTGGCGGCCAGATAGCGGCCGGCCGCCATGATGGCATCGCGGGGAGCGTTAACATCGCCCTGGCCGTAAGCGGCCCAGGTCTGGGGCATGAACTGCATCGGCCCTTGAGCGCCGGCGGTACTCACCCCGGCAATGCTTCCGAGGCGGGTCTCGATGAGGTTGATGGCCGCCAGGTAGTTCCAGGCGACACCGGTGGCCGCCTCCGCTTCGCGGTAATAGCCCAGTAGTTCTTCGGCCGGTGGCGGCGCGATGATGCGCCAGGGCGGCAGGGTGTCGGGTCGCGGCGGTGCCATCGCGGCAAGTTGGCGACGGGCGTCGACATTGAGGTCGTAGGCCTGCAGAAGTGCCGGGGGAATGCGCGGTCGAATGGTCGAGTCCAATTCAGGATGACGCCCGATGGCGCGGTAGGCCACCTGCTGACGGTGTGCCGCGGCACGCAACCCCGGCTCCGGCGTCGACGGATCTCGCAGAGCCAGTTCGTCGGCGATCAGGCTGTCGGCCAGTTGCACGGGGTCTACCGACGGCTCTGCTGCTGACGTGCCACTGCCCATCCCACCCAGCAGTGCGATCACCATGATGAACGCCGCCGCGGCTACCCGGTTACGGAGCACTGAATACACCTTTCAGACCCGACAATCGTCGCACCTACTCTTTGACGACGAGCACCGTCTCGAGCATCGGATCACCGCAGTAGGCGATGCGGGTACCGCTGCGGGCTTCGGCCTGCAATGCGGCCAGCACCTTGGCGTTGATCCGCTCGCCGGGAGCCAGCGCCGGGATGCCGGGCGGGTAGGGCGCCGCGGTCTCGGCGGAGATTCGGCCGACTGCGGCGGCGGCGGGAACCCGCTCGTGGTCGGCGAAGAAGGCGTCCCGCGGGCTCATCGCGGTATCCGGTTCGAGAGTCCAGGCGGTGATGGGGACCAAGGCGCGTGGCTCGCCCCGGTGCTCCTCGATGGCGCGGATGATTTCGGTGACCATGAAGTCGACGGTTTTGGGTGTATCGGCCAGGGTGATGACGGGGCAGAACGTGTCACGGTCGGCGAACTCCAGATGCAGACCTCTCTCCTCGAGTACGTCGGCCACCAGCTGTCCGTCAGCTCCGGTGCCTGTCAGGGTCAACACGATCTTGGTGGGATCGTGCATCAGCAATGCCGGTGAGCGGTCAGCGATCTCGTGACCGACGACCCCGAGACCGGGGACCTGATGGAATCTGTCCCGCGCCTCATGAGCGAGCCGAATTGCCTGGTCGAGTAATTCAGTGCCGCGTTCCTGGAGTAGATCGCGGGCGAGGTCGATGCTGGCCAGAATGGCTCCCGACGGACTGGTGGTGTGCAATCCCTCGAACGCGGCATCGAGACGCTCGAGATCGATGCGCTCGCCCTGGGCCAACACCATGGAGGACTGGGTGAACCCGGTGATGTGCTTATGAATGCTCGTCACCAGAACATCGGCACCGGCCGCGATGGCATGCGGCGGCAACTCCGGGTGAAATCCGAGATGGGCGCCCCAGGCCGCATCGACCGTCAACGGGATACCGTGCGCGTGCGCTAGTTCGGCATGTGCGGCCACATCCGAGACACCACCGACGTAGCTCGGTTCGACGAGCATCACGGCCTTTGCGTCCGGGTGCTGCTCCAACGCCGCCGCAACCCGACTGATGGGCATGCCGGCGGTCAGGCCGGTCTGCTCGTCGACATCCGGGCGAATCCAGACCGGCACCAGTCCGGCCAGGACGATGCCGAAGAACAGTGACTTGTGGATGGTGCGGGCCACGATCACCTTGTCGCCCGGCTTGCCGAGGGTCAGGCAGATCGCCTCATTGCCGTGCGACGAACCCTGCACGGAGAAGCCGCACCAGTCGGCGCCCCACAGTGCGGCGCCCAGGCGTTCGGCCGCGACAAGTCGCTTGGTCGAGGCACGACGATTTTCGACGCCGCCGTAGTGCGGGACGTCCAGTGCAAGGAAGTCGTCGATCAGATCCGGATTGCGTTTATGGCCGGGCACCGTGAATGGCGTGCCGGCATTGGCCAGAAAGCTCCGGTATGCGTCGTACAACGGGGTTTCGCTCATCGCGGCGGTCCTCCAGCGATCGGCCACAGCAGAACTGGGCGGATTACTTACGAGAGCCGCCCAGACCGCCGAGTGCGCGGGCAGGGCCCTTTACGTCATGCTCTGCTAGCTTAGCCCACCGGAGACTGATCGGAAGGACGCCACCATGGGTTCCCACTTGGCCATCCTGGCCTCCCTGGCGCTCGCCATCTGCTTCAGCCCCGAAACCCTGGTGCTCGGTCTGGTCATCGCGAATGACCGGAAGGTGCCACGCCTGGCTGCCTTCGCCTTCGCGATCGGCGCCGTTGCCGGAATTGCCTTCGCCACCGGCATCGGACTGTGGATTGCTCATGCCTCGGGTGCCGACATGACCACTCGCCACGGTTCGTGGCCCGGGTTTGTCGTCCGGAT
>CALQLM010000095.1 GCA_943331415.1 Bifidobacterium breve | reverse complement strand
TCGATGAGCACCGTTCCGGCTCCGGCGCGTCGGATCTGGATCAGGTAGGCGCGGTTGGAATACCGGAAGCCCGAAGCGCGCTCCGCATCCACGGCGAATGGGCCGGTGCCGATGGCCAATTTCTCAGCCGCCCTGGCGATCTCACTAGTGCTGACCGACACGGGGGGTACCCCGTCAGCGGGCCGGGGCAGTGGGATCGGTTCCGGTTCCGCCGGGCTCGCCGTCGTGATGTCGGGGTCGTCGGTGTCAGTCATCTCAAGCGCGTGAGCGCGAGCTCAGATCGGTCACCCCGGTCGGTGGCAGTCCCGCCGCGTGCTCGAGCACCTCGCAGAACGCTTCGACATGAGTCCCGAGGGCCGGCGTGGTGGCGGTCCAGGAGGCCCGCATCTCGAGTTGGTGGGCGCGCGGCGGGCCGGAGATATCGCCGTAGCGCACCGAGGTGGTGGCCGTGACCGTCCCGCCCAGCGCGGTGACGTGTTCGGCCCGTGATTCCAGCGCCTCGACCAGCCAGCTCCAGGCGACCTCGGGCAGCAACGGGTCGACGGCTTCAGCGGGGTCCAGATCGGCCTGGATGAATGCGACCAGCCGCATGGTGCCATCCCAGGCCTCGGCACCGTCGGGGTCGTGCAGCAGGATCAGGCGGCCGAACGCATCACCCTCGGACCCCTCGGGAACGATCTCACCCTCGGGACGACGGACCTCAGCGCCGAGGGCATAGCTGTACGGCGCGAGCCGCTGAGGTGGGCGGATCGGGCCGAGCTCGATCTCCGACCGGACCTCGGCGGCGTTCATCGCCGCCACCGCCTCGCGGAACTGGGTTGGCTCCGCACTGGTCACGGATTGACGCTAGCCCTACCGGGGGGACCGCGAAGGCAGGCGCGCCGTGCCGGTGACCCGGCCAGCGGTGCCGTGGCAGCATTGTCACGGTGAGCAACCGCCGCCAGCTGCCCGATGCGCCCTACCTGGCGGCCGCCACCGGTCGCAACCCCGCCCGGGCCCCGGTCTGGTTCATGCGGCAGGCCGGCCGCTCGTTACCGGAGTATCGCGCGCTGCGCGCCAAGAACACCATGATGGAGGCCTGCTTCAACGCGGAGTTGATCTGCGAAATCACCCTGCAGCCGGTTCGCCGGCATGGTGTCGATGCGGCGATCCTGTTCTCCGACATCGTCGTTCCGTTGCGTGGCGCGGGTATCGATCTGGATATCGTTCCCGATGTCGGCCCGGTGATCGCCCATCCGATCCGGACCGAGGCCGATGTCAAGGCGATTACAACCCTTGATCTGCAGTCGATTAACGCTGTGGCGGATGCCGTTCGGATGTTGGTGCCGGCGCTGGGTGAGGTACCCCTGATCGGATTCGCCGGGGCGCCGTTCACTCTGGCGTCCTACCTGGTGGAGGGTGGACCGAGCAAGCTGCACGAGCGCACCAAGACCATGATGCTGGCCGAGCCGTCCACCTGGCATGCGCTGATGGAATCCCTGACGGATGTGACCATCGACTTCCTCCGGGTCCAGTTGGACGCCGGCGTTGACGCCATTCAACTGTTCGACTCCTGGGCGGGCACGCTGTCGCTGGCTGACTACCGCACTTACGTATTGCCGCACAGCACCCGGGTGTTCGCGGCACTGGCCGGCTTCGGTGTGCCGATGACGCATTTCGGGGTCGGTACCGCCGAACTGCTGGGTGCGATGTCCGAGGCGGGTGCGACGGTGGTCGGAGTTGATTGGCGCACATCGCTGACCGATGCCAGTGCGCGCGTGGGAGCCGGAAAAGCGTTGCAGGGCAACCTCGATCCCGTCGCACTGCTGGCGGGGTGGGCGGCTGTCGAGAAGGCGGCACGCGCTGTGGTCGACGACGGCCGCCGGGCACTCGACGCCGGCGCCGGCGGGCATATCTTCAACCTGGGCCATGGTGTGCTGCCGGGGACCGATCCCGAACTGCTGACTGACCTGGTGGCCTTGGTGCATTCGCTGTGACATCCGGTGTGCGCTTGTGCGTTGTCGGCGGCGGGATTTCAGGGCTGGTCGCGGCCTACCGGATTCGTATCGCGCTCGGCGACCGCGCCGATATCACCATTTTCGATCCGGCCGACCGGCTGGGTGGCGTGCTGCGCACCGAGCAGCTTGCGGGAGTACCGGTGGATATCGGCGCGGAGGCGTTCATCGCCCGCCGGCCCGAGGTGCCCGCGCTGCTTGCTGAACTCGGGCTGGCCGACCGGCAGATCAGCACCACCGGTGTGCAGACCACCATCTACAGCCAGGCCCGATTGCATGCCTTGCCCTCGGGCACCTTCAACGGCATCCCGACCTCGGCGGCCTCGATGGCCGGCCTGGTCGATGAGGCCACCTGTGCGCGGATCGCCGGCGAGTCCGACCGCCCGCTGCACTGGCGGCCGGGTTCCGATCCGTCGCTCGGGGAACTGGTAGCCGACCGGTTCGGCGAGCAAGTGGTCACCCGTTCGGTCGATCCGCTGGTGACCGGGGTGTACGCCGGATCGGCGGCCGGGATCGGTGTCCGGTCGGCGGTGCCCACGGTGGCGGCCGCACTGGACGCCGGGGCGACGAGTGTGACCGCGGCGGTTCGGCAGGTGATGCCCAACGCCGGTAGCGGCCCGGTGTTCGGTGCCATCGCCGGCGGTTATCAGGTGCTGCTGGCTGAACTGGTGTCCAGGGCAGGGGCGCGGTGGGTCCCGGCGGCGGTACGCCGTATCACCGCGCACGGCCCGGGCTGGTCACTCGACGACGGTTCCGGTCAAACCTGGCAGGCCGACGCGGTCGTGGTGGCCACACCGGCCCCGCAGGCGGCCGCACTGCTCGGCAATTGTGCGCCGCGGGCCGCGGCAGCGGCGGCCCGCATCCCGGTCGCCTCGGCCGCAGTGCTGGCGATGGCGGTCGGGGCGGGAACACCCTTCCCGGCCCAGTCCGGTGTGCTGGTGGCGACCGGAGAACGCTTGCACGCCAAGGCGATCACTCTGTCGACCCGTAAGTGGGGAGCGCGCGGTGACGCCGAACTGCTGCGCATGTCATTCGGCCGATTCGGCGACGATATTGCCCGCACCACCGACGATGGCCAACTGCAGGCGTGGGCTGTTGACGACCTGGCAACGGTTTTCGGAATCACCGTCGAACCTCTCGACATCCTGGTGCACCGGTGGCTGGATGCGCTGCCGCAGTACGCGCCCGGCCACGGCGATCTGGCTGCCGAAGTCCGGGCCGGACTGCCGGCCACGGTGGCGGTCACCGGCAACTATCTCGACGGCGTCGGGGTGCCGGCCTGTGTGACCGCGGCCGGCCGGGCGGCCGCCGCGGTGATAGCCGCCACCGCTGGTGCCTAAGACGCCATGGCACCATTGGTGCCATGGCGAAACTGGACTACGACACGCTCAACGCCACTGTCCGCTACGTGATGTTCTCGGCATTCGCGGCGCAACCCGGTGCACTCGGCTACGACGAGGGCGCCCGTGCTGAGGTGATCGACGAGACCGCCACATTCCTCAAACAGCAGGAGGACAACGGTGTCGTGGTCCGCGGTCTCTACGACGTGGCCGGGATGCGGGCCGACGCCGACTTCATGATCTGGACTCATGCCGAGCGTCTTGAGGCACTGCAGGCCACCTACAGCGATTTCCGGCGTACCACCGCGCTGGGCCGGGCGGTGAACCCGGTCTGGAGCAGCGTTGCCCTGCACCGGCCGGCCGAGTTCAACAAGAGCCATGTTCCGGCCTTTCTGGCCGGCGAGGAGCCCGGAAACTACGTCTGCGTCTACCCGTTCGTCCGGTCGCTGGAGTGGTATCTGCTGCCCGACGACGAACGTCGCAAAATGCTGGCCGATCACGGTATGGCCGCGCGCAGCTACAAGGATGTCCGAGCCAACACCGTGCCCGCGTTCGCGCTCGGCGATTACGAGTGGATCCTGGCGTTTGAGGCACAGGAACTGCACCGCATCGTCGATCTGATGCGCGATCTGCGTGCCACCGAGGCACGCCTGCACGTCCGCGACGAGATCCCGTTCTTCACCGGCCCGCGGGTGGGTGTCGAGGAGCTCGTCACCAGCCTGCCCTGACGGGTTTACTCGGTCGGGGTAACCCGTCCGGGTTACTCAGCCGCGACGAGCTTCAGCGAGATCGAGTTGATGCAGTAGCGCTGATCGGTGGGCGTGGGGTAACCCTCGCCGGTGAAGACGTGACCGAGATGACTGTGACAGTGGGCGCACACCACCTCGACCCGGCGCATGCCCATGGTGTCATCGGACCGCAGAATCACCGCGTCGGAATGCGACGGGTCGAAAAACGACGGCCATCCGCAGTGCGATTCGAATTTCTCTGTACTGCGGAACAGTTCGGAGCCGCACCCGCGGCACTGGTACACGCCCTCGGTCTTGGTGTCGGTGTACTCACCGGTGAAGGCGCGCTCGGTACCGGCCCGACGCAGGACCTCGTACTCCTCGGCGTTGAGCCGTTTGCGCCATTCGTCGTCGGTCAATTGCAGTTTGGGAGCGGGATTCGAGCTCATGCCCCCACGCTAGCGCGGCCGGACTTCGGCGTCATCCATGTGGGGTCGATACCGTCGTCAAGGCGGCCTTCCTGCTTGGCATCGAGGTAGCGGAAGTACAGCACGCAGAACACCACGATCAGCATCAGCGACCAGCCGTAGGTGATCTTCATGTATTCCAGGAATCGACCGGTCGTCGGCCAGCGCCACATCAGCCAGCGATCCATAGTGAGGAAGCCGTAGGTGGCCAGCCAGGCCGGCCAGTTGCGCAGCACCGAATTCGGCAGCACCACCGTCATCAGGAATGGGAACAGCATCATCGAGTAGTAGCCCTGGGCCAGCGATAGCGCCAGCCATGACGCGATCAGCAGCACGCCCGATGAGGTCAGCATCCAGAACAACGGATCGCGGGTGCGGTAGTAGCGGGTGAGCAGCCAGATGCTCAGCGCGGCCAGCGCGACGAATCCCAACCGCAGCGCCGTGATGAGCCACATCGGCAGGCCGTAGTACACCCCGTTGCCCAGTATCGACGAGTTGAAGTAGTCGCGGGTGGAGAGGATGTAGGGCAACGTCCGATTGACGAAGTTCATCCGGTCGGCCACCAGCGGCCAGGCCACGATATTGAAGGCCAGTGGCACCGCGAAGGCCGCGACGAGTGTGCGCCACTGCCGATTGAGCAGGGGTAGCAGGAGCAGGACGCCCAGCACCGGCTTGACCACCAGCGAGAGGCCGATCGCGATTCCGGCCAGCCATTGCCGGTTCACCCGACCATCGAGCATCCAGCGCAGGAACAGCACCTCGGCCAGCAGTATGCAGCCGTTGATATTGGTGAAAACCAATGTGTTGGTGACGGATTCGGTACAGAACATCGCCAGCAACACCGCCGGCAGCGCCACCGAGGTCAGCGGGAACCGAAACAGTCGCACCAGCAGGCAGGCGGCCAGGATGATGGCAAGGGTGTTGATCAGAATGAACCAGTTGCGCGCGGCGAACTCGCTGTCGAGATAGCCGAACGGCGCCATGAGCAGGGTGCCGCCGGGCGGGTAAAGATAGTGCGGATCGACCTGATCGAAGTGTTCGTTGTAGATATCGACACCGGCACGGAAGTTTCGCGCAGCGCGGTACACCGGTGACCAGTCGTCGGTGATATAGCCGTTGGTGGTCAGCACGTAGCTGCGGTGGATGATCGACATGATCGCGATCGGCCAGAGTGCGGCGCGAATCACAGACGCCGTGCTCGCTGGGCCGGTGCGCGGACGAAAGGCGCTCAGCAGACCGGTAGGCAGGGCCACGAGCGCACCGTACACCGGACGGACGGCTCAGTCCGTGAGGCGGCTAGGCAGGGCAGAAGGTGTCGGTCGGCG
>CALQLM010000094.1 GCA_943331415.1 Bifidobacterium breve | reverse complement strand
CGGCTGACCCCGAGTTCATCGATAAATCTGCCGGCGAACTCGGCAGCGATCTCGGGTGTGCCCACCATCCCGGATGCCGGACTCTCCGCGATCGCCTGGGAAAAAAGGCCTTTCGCGTCCGGGACTGCCAGCAGAGTGGCGACCGCATGCGCTCCGGCACTTTCACCGAAGATTGTCACGTTGTCCGGATCACCACCGAAGGTGGCAATGTTCTCACGCACCCACCCCAGGGCCGCGACCAGATCGCGCAGGAAGAGATTGCTCTCGATCGTGGCGTCCCGTGTCGACACCGACGACAGGTCGAAACACCCCAGCGCACCGAGGCGGTAGTTCACCGACACGTATACGCAGCCGCGACGCGCTAGCGTGGCACCGTCATACAGTGGCGTGGCCGAACTGCCCATGATGTAGCCGCCACCGTGAATGAAGAACATCACCGGCAGCGGTTGGCCGTCCGGCGCCGAGCCCGACCACCGCGGCGTGACGACGT
Source organism: Bifidobacterium breve (assembly GCA_943331415.1). Lineage (GTDB taxonomy): Bacteria > Actinomycetota > Actinomycetes > Mycobacteriales > Mycobacteriaceae > Mycobacterium. The sequence goes on along the minus strand of CALQLM010000094.1, from coordinate 5,411 downwards.
TGAGCGTGAGGCAGTCTTCGCTCATCGGCTGATATTTACCGACACCGGTCATGGTGTAGCGCCGAGCCTGATGCGCGCAGCTACCAAAACCATGACAGGACAGCACGCCGGTCCACGGCTGCACCGGCTCGGGTGCGCGGAACCGCAGCGGGCCCACCGGCGGACGGGCATAGGGAATCGAACGCCACCGGTTCACCCCGTCCCGGGTGAACCCTTCGACCACGCCGCTGGCGGTGGTGACTCTGACCGGGTGTTCGTGCATGCCGTCGACCGTAGCGAACGACACCGCGCCCGACGCGCCTGACGTGGCACAACGTCGGAGGCGTCTAGCCTTACCTGATGCGGATCGCCCTGTTGTTCGCCGCGTCGGTGCTGGTGGCGGGATGTTCTCAGCTGTCCGGACAGCAGCCGCGGGCGACCCAGCTGACCCCGATCACACCCTCGCGCGCCGCCGGACCGGTATCCCCGAGCGCCACGACCACTACCAGCACGCCATCGCCCGCCCCGAAGCCCGGGGCGCCGGTCGCGGAGGCCATTAGCTGGGTCGAGGCCGCCGGGCCGGTCGATGGCGCGGATTTCCGGGTGGCGTTACGCGGCGGCACCACTACCCCGCTCGGTGACGATGTCGCATTCACCACCCCGGCGGGCATCAGCTGTATGACCGACACCCGGCACGGTTCGGCGGCCCTGGCCTGCCTGGTAGACCTGATTGATCCTCCCCCGCAACCCGCCGATATCTACGGCGTATGGAAGGGCGGTTGGGTGGATTTCGATGGCGCCACCGTGCAGGTGGGATCGGCCCACGGCGACCCCGGCCGTTTCAGTGCAGGCCAGGGTTCACCATTGCCCGCAGACAGATCGCTATCCTTCGGCGACTTCCGTTGTCGCACAGATACTTCGGTGCTGGTATGCGTGAACTACGCCCGTCAGACCGCGGTGCACTACAGCGATGCCGGCATCGACGCCTATGGCTGCACACGCCAAGCCACCCCACCGGCCGGCATTGGAGTGCAGTACACGTGCTGACACGTGAGCCGTTGAGTCAGCGCCACCCGTCGGCGGCCCGCGCTGCACGCATCAATTCACCGCACAGCTTTTTCAACTCCGCGGCCGGCGCACCCTCCTCGACGGCCGTCGCGACATCCTCGGCCGCGCACCGCACCTGATACACCCGGTCGGACAGTTCGGCGGCCTCCTCGACCGACAGCACCACAGCATCGGCCGGAACCGCGGTGCCCTTGACCAGTGCGCGCTGCTCGTAGGCCCGCTGGCGGCAGGATTGGCGGCAATATTGCCTGCGTCGGCCCATTCCGGCATCGGCCACCTCGCGGCCACACCAGCGGCATGGCTGTGGCCGGGTGCGACGCGTCACGCCCTGAGACTAAACCGGGTACCCGTCCGGGCCGGTATCATAGGAATTGAGTCGGGAGCCGCGCCGCTTTGATTTCGCGGTCTCGATCCCGACCAGAGAGCCTTCAATGGCCAAGCGCAAGGAGAATCGACAATGGCTGATCGTGTCCTGAGAGGCAGTCGGCTCGGGGCCGTGAGCTACGAGACCGATCGCAACCACGACCTGGCACCGCGTCAGGTGGCGCGGTATCGCACCGAGAACGGCGAGGAATTCGACGTCCCGTTCGCCGACGACGCCGAGATCCCCGGTAACTGGTTGTGCCGCAACGGTCTTGAAGGCACACTGATCGAGGGTGACCTGCCGGAGCCGAAGAAGGTCAAGCCGCCCAGGACGCACTGGGACATGCTGCTGGAACGTCGTTCCATCGAGGAGCTCGACGAGCTGCTCAAAGAGCGTCTGGATTTGATCAAGACCAAACGCCGCGGCTAGTCGGCGCCTTATTCAGCGCCTGGCGCCGCGGGCCTGGTCGATCCGTCCGCCGATTCCCCACTGGGCCACCTTGGTCATGGCCTCGCGGATATTGGACCCGCTCATCTTCGACACGCCCAGTTCGCGCTCGGTGAACGTGATCGGCACCTCAACCACGGTGAAGCCGCTGTTGATGGTTCGCCAGGTCAGGTCGATCTGGAAGCAGTACCCCTTCGAATCGACCGCGGACAAGTCCAGCTTTTCCAGCGCCTCGCGCCGATAGGCCCGGTAGCCGGCCGTGATGTCGTGAATGCCGACCCCCAGTAGCAGCCGGGAGTAGGTATTGGCCGTCTTGGACAGGACCAGGCGGCGCCAGGGCCAGTTGCGCACCGTGCCGCCGTCGACGTAGCGGGAGCCGATTGCCAGGTCAGCGCCCTCGTCGATGGCATCGAGCAACCGGTAAAGCTGTTCGGGAGCATGACTGCCGTCGGCGTCCATCTCCACCAGCACGCTGTACTTGCGGGCCAGCCCCCAGGCGAACCCGGCCAGGTAGGCCGCGCCCAGGCCATCCTTGGCCGTGCGGTGCAGGACGTGGACGCGGTCCGGGTCTGCCAGCGCCAGTTGGTCGGCGAGATCGCCGGTGCCGTCCGGGCTGGAGTCATCAACCACCAGAACGTGCACCTCCGGCCGGGCCTTGTGGACCCGGCCCATGATCAGGGGCAGGTTCTCCAACTCGTTGTACGTCGGGATGATCACCAGGGTTCGTGCGCTGGCGGGCTCAGTGGGCTTCTTTGCCCGGCCCTTGCCCTGGGTGCTCATGCGACTCCTTTGTCGTGCCGCTCGGTCTGGCGCCGGCTGCGCCGCGGGCGCACGAATCCACCATTCTGCAGTATCGCGGCACCGATCGCGGCGACGGCGACGGCCAGCAGGAGCCATTGCACCGGCTCAGCCAGGCGCGTGCCGAGGGTGTGCGTGGACCGCAATCGCACCTCGACGTCGAGATACGCGGGGCTGAAGAAGGCGGTGCGGACTATCTCACGGCCGTCGGGGGCGATCGCCGCACTGATGCCGGTGGTTCCCGCCACGAGCAGGTAGCGGCCGTGTTCGACTGCCCTGAGCTTCGCGAACGCCAACTGCTGCTCGCTCATGGCCTGGTCGAAGGTGGCGTTATTGGTGGGTACGGTGAGCAACTGCGCACCATTGCGGATCGACTCGCGCAGCGCGCGATCGAATATGACCTCCCAGCAGGTCGCCACGCCAACGGGTACCCCGGCCAGACGCACCACCCCGCTGCCACTGCCCGGAACGAAGAATCCGGCGCGGTCGGCCCACGAGGACAGCCGGCGGAAGAATGAGCGCCACGGCAGGTACTCGCCGAACGGTTGCACGATCTGTTTGTCGTGGCGCTCGCCCGGACCGCTGACCGGGTCCCACACGATCATGGTGTTGGAGGCGGCCGGGTTATCCGGAGTCCAGTCGGGACGCGCTATGACCGCGCCGACCAGGATGGGCACCCCGATCGCGCGCGCCGCGATAGTGATCTGCTCGGCGGCGTCGGCGTTGGTGAGTGGATCGATATCCGAGGAGTTCTCCGGCCAGATCACGAACCGCGGCTGCAGGGCCTTTCCCGCTCGGACGTCGTCGGCGAGTTGGACCGTCTGTCGCACGTGATTGTCCAGAACCGCACGACGCTGACTATTGAAGTCCAGACCCAGTCGCGGCACATTGCCCTGGATCGCGGCGACGACGATCGTCGGCTCATCGGCCACCGGCATTCCGGCCCGCCGCACGCCGGGCGCGGCGGCAGCGGTGATCAGCAACACCACACAGATACTTGCGGCGGGCACGACGAGGGCGCCGATACGCGGGGGCCCGCTGCGTGCGATCTCGTCATGGCGAACCCATCGCAGGATCTCGGATACCAGCGCGCACAGCGAAGTGGCGAGTAACGCAATCGCAAACGACACCAACGGGGCACCGCCCAGCTGGGCCAGCGCCAGGAAGGGACCATCGGCTTGACTGAAAGCGGTTACACCCCAGGGGAATCCACCGAACGGCACACTCGACTTCAGCCATTCCTGCATCGACCAGACCGCGGCCAGCCACAGCGGCCAGCCCCGAAGTCGGACCACCCCGGCGGCGAACATACCGAACACCGCCGGAAAGCACGCCTCCAGCATCGATAAAACAATCCAGGGCATCGGGCCCACCAATCCGCTGATCCAGGGCAGCAACGGCAGGTAGAACGCCAGTCCGAACAGGAACCCGTACCCGAATCCCCCGGCCATCGTCGTCTTCGGGTGGGCCAGCACCCAGGTCAGCAGAGCCAATGCCGGCACCGCCGACCACCACCATCCGACCGGCGGGAAACTCACACACATCAGCAGACCGGCCAAGAGGGACACTCCCAGCCGGATGAGCCGGGGCATCAGAGCCATGGTGAGCCGTTCGACGCGACTAGCCATGCAGCATCACGCCGCGGTGCACGGTCTTGAGGCAGCGCGGAGGTGGATCACCGGGATCCAGACGCGGCAGAACCGGAACCCGGGACCTGGGGTCGGTGGACCAACGCTGCACGGTGTCGGCGGGGGCGCTGACATCAAGTGCGCCGGTGTCCCAGATCGCGTAGGACGCGGGGGCGCCGGGGACCAGTGTCCCGGTGACTCCGTCTCGCACCCCACCGGCTCGCCAGGCGCCGCGGGTGGCGGCACCGAAGGCCGCCCGCACCGAGATGGCACTGCCCGGGCTGCGGTGATGGCTGGCGGCCCGCACCCATGCCCAAGGATCCATGCTGGTTACGGGGGAATCCGAGCCGAATGCCATGCGCACGCCTGCCGATGCTAACAGCGCCAACGGGTTGAGCCCGGCGGCCCGGGCGGGCCCGAGACGACGGGCGTACATGCCGTCATCTCCACCCCAGAGGGCGTCGAAGCCCGGTTGCACGCTGGCGGTGATCCCCCAGGCGCCGAGTTTGGCCGCCTGCTCCGCCGACACCATCTCGAGGTGTTCGAGTCGATGTCCGCACCGCGCGACTGCCGGGACACCGAACTTCTCGACGACCCGTTCGAGCGCATCGACGACTGCGCTCACGGCACCGTCGCCGATGACATGGAATCCGGCGGTGACGCCAGCCTCGGTGCAGGCGAATAGATGCTCGGCGATGCCGTCGGTCTCGAGATACCGGTTACCGGTGCGCCCGGGGGCATCGTCGTAGGGCGCGCACAGCGACGCCGTGTGCGAGCCGAGTGCGCCGTCGACAAACAGATCTCCGGCGAGCCCCTGAGCTCCGGTGGCCGCAATGAGGGCCCGGGCCTGAGCGGCACTGGACACTGCCTCACCCCAGAAACCCACCACCTCGACGTCATAATCGCTGGCGCGCAACTCATTCCAGTCTTCAGCGCCGCTGATCTCCGGGCCGGCGCACTCGTGGACGGCCACGATTCCGGCCGCGGCGGCCGCGTTCAACGCGGCCCGGCGGGCGTCTGCGCGTTGCCCGGCGGTGAGCAGGCGGCGCGCTTCGGCGCGAACGAGGTGATGGGCCTCAGCCGACAGCGGCCGTTGCGGGTCGAAACCCGTTACCGCCGATAGTCCG
>CALQLM010000093.1 GCA_943331415.1 Bifidobacterium breve | reverse complement strand
CGGAATCGGCGGAACGGCAACACCGCCTCTTTGACCGCGATCGGCGCGTCCGGATCCGGGTTGGAACCGTCGCCGCTTGCCACCAGCATGCCCTCCTTCCGAAGCTGAGCGATGCTGGCGCCCAGCATGATTCGTGCGCACGCTTTGGCCAGCGGTACCGCGGTGGCCTTCGAGACGAATGGCACGGTCCGGCTGGCCCGCGGGTTGGCCTCGAGCACATAGAGGACATCGTCCTTGAGCGCGTACTGGACATTGAGCAGTCCGACGACACCGACCCCGTGCGCAATGGCTTCGGTGGCGCGACGTACGGCTTCGATATCGCTGCGGCCCAGGGTAACCGGCGGCAGTGCGCAGGCCGAGTCGCCGGAATGAATGCCGGCCTCCTCGATGTGCTCCATTACCCCGCCGATGTACACCTCGGTGCCGTCACACAGGGCGTCGACGTCGATCTCGATGGCGTCCTCGAGGAAGCGGTCGACCAGAACCGGATGGTCGGGTGAGAGTTGCGTGGCACGGGTGATGTAGCCGTGCAGGGTCTTCTCGTCGTAGACGATCTCCATCCCTCGACCGCCCAACACATAGGACGGTCGCACCAGCACCGGGTATCCGATCGTCGCGGCGATCTCCCGAGCCTCCTCAAAACTGGTGGCGGTGCCGAACTTCGGCGCGGGGAGCCCGGCGTTGATCAGCACCTGGCCGAACCTGCCACGATCCTCGGCCAGATCAATGGCCTCGGGTCGGGTCCCGACGATCGGCACGCCAGCATCGGCCAGCCGCTGGGCGAGCCCTAGCGGTGTCTGCCCACCGAGTTGGACGATCACGCCTACCACGCCGGGACCACCTGCACCGGAACGGGATTCGGCATGGAAAACCTCGAGAACGTCCTCAAACGTCAGCGGTTCGAAGTAGAGCCGATCGGCGGTGTCGTAGTCGGTCGAGACGGTTTCGGGGTTGCAGTTGATCATGACGGTCTCAAAACCGACGTCACTCAGCGTGGTGGCGGCGTGCACACAGCTGTAGTCGAATTCGATGCCCTGCCCGATCCGGTTCGGCCCGGACCCCAGGATGAGCACCTTGGGTTTCTCGGTCTGGGGTGCGACCTCGGTCTCGGCCGCCGGATCGAGTTCGTAGCTTGAGTAGTGGTACGGCGTCTTGGCCTCGAATTCCGCGGCGCAGGTATCCACGGTTTTGAACACCGGATGGATACCGAGTCGCTGCCGCAGCGACCGCACACCGGTCTCCCCCGCCAATTCGGGGCGCAATGCCGCGATCTGGCGATCAGAGAGTCCGTTGTGCTTGGCGCGCCGCAGCAGGGTGCCATCGAGGACGGGAGCCTCGAGCAGTTCCGCGCGAAGCCGCACCACGGTGTTGATCTGTTCGACGAACCAGGGATCCACTGCCGAGGCCTCGGAAACCTGCTCGACACTGGCACCCATCCGCAGCGCGAGTTCGATGTCATACAGCCGACCCTCGGTGGGAGTGCGCAACCGTGTCAGAACATCCTCGACCCACCCATCCTCATCGGGTGCGGTCCAAAAGCCGGTTCGGGTGGTCTCCAGGGAGCGCATCACTTTGCCCAGTGCCTCGATGAAGTTGCGGCCCAACGACATCGCCTCGCCCACCGACTTCATCGTGGTGGTCAGCGTGGGATCCGCACCGGGGAACTTCTCGAAGGCGAACCGGGGCGCCTTCACCACCACGTAGTCCAGGGTCGGTTCGAAGCAGGCCGGGGTTTCCTTGGTGATGTCGTTGATGATCTCGTCGAGGGTGTAGCCAATGGCGAGCTTGGCGGCGATCTTGGCGATCGGGAAACCGGTGGCCTTCGACGCCAGCGCGCTCGACCGCGACACCCGAGGGTTCATCTCGATGACGACGAGCCGGCCGTCCTTCGGGTCGACGGCGAACTGGATGTTGCAGCCGCCGGTGTCGACACCGACTTCCCGCAGGATCGCGATACCGAGGTCGCGCATGGTCTGGTATTCGCGGTCGGTCAGGGTCATCGCCGGTGCCACCGTCACCGAGTCACCGGTGTGCACACCCATCGGGTCGAGGTTCTCGATCGAGCAGACCACAACGACGTTGTCATTGCTGTCCCGCATCAACTCGAGTTCGTATTCCTTCCAGCCATAAATCGATTCCTCGATCAGCACATTCGCCGACGGCGAGGCCGTGAGCCCCTCCCCGGCCATGCGTTCGACGTCCTCGAGCGACTGCGCCATTCCGGACCCGAGTCCACCCATCGTGAACGACGGCCGCACCACGACCGGCAATCCCAACTCCGCGACGGTCTCGCGCACCTCCGCCATCGTGTAACACACGGCGCTACGGGCAGATTCGCCTCCGACCTTCGCGACGATGTCCTTGAACTTCTGCCGGTCCTCGCCGCGCTGAATTGCCTCGAAGTCAGCGCCGATCAGTTCCACGTCGTAGCGGTCGAGCGCCCCGTTCTCATAGAGTGCGACAGCGGTGTTCAGTGCAGTCTGACCGCCGAGAGTGGCCAGCAATGCGTCAATCGGGGTGCCGCGGGCCGCCTGCTGGGCGATCACCTTCTCCACGAACTCTGCTGTGATGGGTTCGACGTAGGTGTTGTCGGCGTATTCCGGATCGGTCATGATCGTGGCCGGATTGGAGTTGACCAAACTCACCGTCAGACCTTCGGCACGCAACACGCGGCAGGCCTGGGTGCCGGAGTAGTCGAACTCACAGGCCTGCCCGATCACGATCGGGCCGGATCCGATAACCAGGACGTGGTTCAGGTCGGTTCTGCGAGGCATTTAACGGTCTCTCCTGTCCATCAGTTCGACGAACTGGTCGAAGAGGTAGTTGGCGTCATGCGGGCCGGCGGCGGCTTCCGGGTGGTACTGCACCGAGAAGGCTCGGCCGTCGACGAGTTTGACGCCCTCGACCACACCATCGTTGGCGCAGGTATGGCTGACGACTGCCGGTCCGAAGTCGGTGTTGAACACCTCACCGGCCTCACCCTCGAGTGCAAAGCCATGGTTCTGCGCGGTGACCGCCACCCGTCCGGTGCCATGGTCGATCACCGGCACATTGATGCCGCGATGGCCGAACACCATCTTGTAGGTGGAACGGCCCAGTGCACGGCCGAGGATCTGGTTGCCGAAACAGATCCCGAACAGAGGGATCCCCGCACCGAGGATTTCGCGGGTGACACCGACGACGCGGTCGGCTGTGGCGGGATCACCTGGACCATTGGATAGGAACACACCGTCCGGTGCGAGATCAGCGATCTGCTGGAAGGTCGCCGAGGAGGGAAGGACGTGCGTGCGAATCCCCCGCAGCGCGAAGTTGCGCGGAGTATTGGTCTTGATCCCGAGGTCAAGAGCGGCGACGGTGAAGCGCTGCGGCCCTTGCGGTTCCACGATATAGCTCTGATCGGTGCTGACTTCGCCGCAGAGATCCGCGCCGAGCATGGCGGGCTGATCGCAGACCCGGCGCACCATTTCCGCCTCGTCAGCCAGTGCCGTGCCCGAGAACACACCAGCCCGCATCGACCCTCGGGTGCGCAGGTGACGCACGATCGCGCGGGTGTCGACACCGGCGATCCCGACGATGCCCTGGCGTATCAGTTCGTCGTCGAGTGAGCCGGTGGCCCGCCAGTTGGACACCCGTGGCGAGGGATCCCGGACCACGTAACCGGCCACCCAGATCTGGTCACCGCGACTCTCAGCATCCTGCTGGTTCCAGCCGGTGTTACCGATCTGAGGCGCGGTGGCGACCACGATCTGGCGGTGATAGCTCGGGTCGGTCAGGGTCTCCTGGTACCCGGACATGCCGGTGGAGAACACCGCTTCGCCCAGAGTCTGACCGGTCGCGCCGAAGGCGGTCCCGGTGTAGACGCGCCCGTCCTCCAGTACCAGGACGGCCTTGTGTGCAGTCACGCTTCTCCTTTCTGCCTGTCGTGAGACGACGGTGTCTGCCTGTCGTGAGACGACGTCCACGCGCCGTATCCCCGGCGGTCGTCGCCACGGAAGCCGGTGTCGATCTCAGTACCCGAGGGCAGGCGCCAACGCAGCACGAGAATTCCGCCGGGGGTCTCGGCGCGAGTGCGTGCGCCGGGGATCACCTTGCCGGCCAGAGCCCGCTCGGCACGGACGCCGATCAGCGATTCCTCCGGGATCCATATCGGGCTCGCCCCGGAGCGCTCCAGCAGGATGCCCTCCGGGTAGCGGGTCAGCACAGCCTTCGACCGATAACCAAGGTCACCGGCCGCCACCCGTTCCAGCCAGTTGGGCGCCAGCGTGCTTCCCACGTAAAGCCCACGCGTGGGTGCGATGACGGCCGAGCCGACCAGATCGGGCATCGTCGGCAACGTGCCGATCAATTCGGTCTGCCGCTGGGCCCGTCCCCGCCAGCCATGCAGCATCCGACGAATCGCCACGCCGATGAGGATTACGACGACGAAGCCGAAGATGTAGGTCGAGATGGCGGTGCCGGTGTTCACGTGCCGACCACCCGGTTCATACCCGGTTCGCCTGGCCGTTGCGGGCGGTGATCCTGCCGCGCAGCAGCGTCGCGGTCACCGCGGCCGGCAGCGTCATCGCCTCGTAGGGCGTGTTCGCCGAACGGCTGGCCAGGGCGGCACCGGTGACAGTCCAGGTGGCCTCCGGATCGACCACCGTGAGATTGGCCGGTTCGCCGACTTCGAGTGGGCGGCCGTGGTCGTCAAGGCCGACGATGCGGGCCGGGTTCTCGCTCATCACCCGTGCCACGCCCCGCCAGTCGAGCAGACCCGGCGCCACCATGGTCGACACCACCACCGACAGTGCAGTCTGCAGGCCCAGCATGCCGGGCCGGGCGACCGCGAATTCACAGTTCTTCTCGTGCTCGGCATGCGGCGCGTGATCGGTGGCCACACAGTCGATCACACCGTCTGCCAGCGCTCGGCGCAGCGCGAGCACATCGGACTCTTCGCGCAGCGGCGGATTCACCCGGTTGCGTCCGTCGTAGCTGGCAAGCCTGCTGTCGTCGAGCATGAGGTGATGCGGCGTTACCTCGGCGGTGATCGAAATCCCTTGCTGCTTAGCCCATTTCAGAATCTCGACCGTACCCGCGGTTGAGGCGTGGCAGATGTGGACGCGCGCACCGGCATCGCGGGCCAGCAGCGCATCGCGTGCGACGATCGATTCCTCTGCCGCCCGTGGCCAGCCCGCGAGTCCCAAACGGGCGGCGGCAGGCCCTTCGTGGGCCACAGCGCCCACCGTGAGTCGGGGTTCCTCGGCATGCTGGGCGATCAGCACGCCCAGACCGGCCGCGTACTCCAGTGCTCGCCGCATCACCAGCGGGTCGTGCACGCACAGCCCGTCGTCGGAGAACAGACGCACCTGTGCCAAACCGGCAGCCATCAGCCCCATCTCGGTGAGTTGGCGGCCCTCGAGTCCCACCGTCACCGCACCGACCGGATGCACATCGCACAGACCGACCTGCTGGCCGCGCTGCCAGACGTGGTCGGTGACGACCGTGCTGTCGGCGACCGGATCGGTGTTGGCCATCGCGAACACCGCGGTGTAGCCACCAAGAGCCGCTGCCGCCGAACCGGTTTCGATATCCTCGGCGTACTCCCGACCCGGTTCGCGAAGATGGGTGTGCAGGTCCACCAGGCCGGGCAGCAGCACCTGACCGACCGCGTCGATCACCTCGGTGTCATCACCGGCAGTGAGCGCAGGACCGATCTTCGTGATCTGACCATCGGTGACCAGGACGTCAACCTGGTCACCCTCGCCGTAAAGCCGGACACCTTTGATCAGGACCGGGCCGGGCATCGGATTCGTCATACGCTCACCGCCTCGTCCGTGCCGACCATCAGATGGAACAGCACCGCCATCCGGACATGCACTCCGTTGGACACCTGCTGCAGGACAGCGGACTGCGGCGAATCCGCGACCGAGAAGGAGATTTCCATACCGCGCAGCATGGGTCCCGGGTGCAGTACGACGGCGTGCT
>CALQLM010000092.1 GCA_943331415.1 Bifidobacterium breve | reverse complement strand
CGGTCATGGACCGGGTCGGTCGCCGCGTCCCGGTGATCGCCAAGCTCGAGAAGCCGGAAGCGGTCGACAATCTCGAAGCCATCGTTCTCGCCTTCGACGCGATCATGGTGGCGCGCGGTGACCTCGGTGTGGAACTTCCACTCGAGGAGGTTCCACTGGTGCAGAAGCGGGCCATTCAGATCGCCCGCGAGAATGCCAAACCGGTGATCGTGGCCACCCAGATGCTGGAGTCGATGATCGAGAACTCCCGGCCCACCCGGGCGGAGGCATCGGATGTGGCCAACGCTGTCCTCGATGGGACGGATGCGGTGATGCTGTCGGGGGAGACTTCGGTAGGCAGCTTCCCACTGGAAGCGGTCCGGACCATGGCGCGGATCATCTGCGCGGTCGAAGAGCACTCGACTGCTGCGCCACCGCTGACCCACACGCCCCGAACAAAACGCGGGGTCATCTCGTACGCGGCGCGTGATATCGGTGAGCGCCTCGATGCCCGGGCGTTGGTGGCGTTTACATCCTCTGGCGATACTGTGCGACGGCTATCGCGGCTGCACAGCCCTCTGCCGTTACTGGCGTTCGTGACGGCGCCTGAGATTCGTAGTCAACTTGCGTTGACATGGGGCACTGAGACTTTCATCGTTCCCCAAACCGATACCACCGACGACATGATCCGACAGGTCGATCACGCGCTGTTGGAGTTGGGCCGCTACCGGCGCGGGGACTTGGTCATCATCGTCGCCGGTGCCCCGCCGGGCACAGTAGGCTCAACCAATCTGATTCAGGTTCACCGAATCGGGGAGAACGACCACTAGCGGGCCCATCACACCACGCGATTTGAGCGAAAGGCGGCCGGTGCCTAAGTCACTGGGGCAGTCCGATCTCGACGAACTGCTGGACATCCTTGAGCTTGCTTCGATCGGTGACGACGTATTCGTCGGCCGCCATCCGCGTAAGAATCCGGTCCGGACGTTCGGTGGCCAGCTGATGGCGCAGGCGTTCATGGCTGCCACCCGCACCTTGGACCATGACCTGCCGCCGAGCGCGCTGTCGGTACATTTCATCGCCGGCGGTGATCCCGCCGCCGATATCGAGTTCCATGTCGTCCGGCTGCGCGACGAGCGCCGGTTCGCCAACCGGCGGGTAGACGCCAGGCAGGGTGACACCCTGTTGGCCACCGCACTGGTGTCGTATCTGTCCGGCGGCAAGGGTGGCCTCGAACACAGCCACACCGCCCCGGATGTTCCAGAACCGCTCTCGCTGCCGACGATCGATGAAGTTCTGGTCGGCTACGAGCGGGTCGTGCCCGGTTTCGTTGACGCATTGCGGCCCATTGAATGGCGCTATGTCAATGACCCGGCGTGGGTGATGAGAGACAAAGGCGAGAGTCTTGACCGCAACCGGGTCTGGTTGAAGGCCGCCGGTGGCATGCCCCAGGACCAGGCGTTGCACACTGCCGCGATGATCTACTCCTCTGACACCACGGTGCTGGACTCCATCATCACCACGCACGGTCTGTCATGGGGATGGGACCGGATTTTTGCGGTCACCATCAATCACTCGGTCTGGTTTCACCGCCCCGTCGATTTCTCCGACTGGGTGCTGTACTCGACCGCGTCGCCGGTCGCGGCGGAATCGCGGGGCCTGGGCATGGGGCACTTCTTCGACCGGGGCGGTCAGGTTGTCGCCACGGTCGCCCAGGAGGGAATCGTCAAGCATTTCCCGGGCTCGACGAAATAACAGTCGCTACCGCGTGGGTGTCGGGGCGCTGCTGAGCCGTTCTGACACCGACTGCCGGAACTCGTCCGAACACTGCTGGACCGCCGAACGGTCCTGTCCGGCCTGCTGTAAGCAGTCGAAGTAGTCGGTCGCGCCGACCTCTTTGAACAGGCCGACCCAGATGGCGATGAAGGCCAGCCCCGCAATGATCGAGACGACGCCGAGGATGATGCCGGCCAACGCCACACCGCCGTTAGTGGCTTCACCGCTCTTAGCCCGGCCGCGCGCGATGAAGCCCAGGATCACCGCCACGATTCCGAGCAGGATTCCGCCGACGACGGAGAACGATCCGATCAACGCGATGATCGCGACCACCAGTGCGGCAACTCCCAGCCCGTTCTTCGGCGCCGGTGGCGGGCCCTGGTAGTAGTCCCCGTACGGCGCGGGCGGGTATGCGCCCGGGTAGGGGCCCGGAGGGTACGGACCGGGGTTGTAGGAGCCGGGGGGATAGGAGCCGGGCCCATAGGAGCCGGGGGCATAGGGATACGGGTAGGGCGGCCCCCCGGCCGCCGGTAACGGCGCGGACGGCGGGAAGTCGGGATTGCCGGGTGGCACGGGGTTCTCAGTCATGGCTCCCGCTGCATGTCAGGCGGATACGGACGGCAGACAGGGTAACCCGCCGTGATGAAGGCCCAAGCCGAAGGAGTGGATCCCAACAGCGGGATCCACTCCTTCGGCCAGAGACGTGTCAGTAATGGTGAACGGGTGTCAGTCCGCCGGAAAGGTCAGCGGGCTCCGACGGCTTCGCCGACCGCGGCCCGGACTTCTTTGCCGGCCTTGCGGATCCCGAAGCTGGCGATGATCTCGAGGACACCGATCACGATCAGCCAGATACCCACGACGAGGGTGAGCGTGCCGAGCGAGGAGAAGGGGTAGCCCAGCACGATCAGGCCGGCGATCAACGTGATGATGCCGATGAAGATCTCCCAGCCGCGACTCGGGGTGTCCGCATCGCTGATGGCTGCGGCAGCGGTAGCCACGCCGCGGAAGATGAAGCCGATGCCGATCCAGATGGCCAGCAACAGGATCGAGTTCGTCAGGCTCTTGAAGCACAGCACCGCCAGCACCAGGGAGGCCGCACCGCTGATGAACAGCAGTGCCCGGCCGCCACCGGAGATGTGCAGGGTGAAGGCGTGAAAGATCTGCGAAATACCGGTCACCAGCAGGTAGGCGGCGAAGAAGATCGCGGCGACGATAATGGTCTTTCCCGGCCAGGCCAGCACCATCGCGCCGAGGATCACCGACAGCACGCCGGTCAGCAACACCGATTTCCACAGATGCGGTACGAGGGTTCCCCCAGATGAATTTGTCATGGGAGAAGTTTGGCACACACCAATGGTCACCCCTGGTATTGGGCACGCGGGCTGCGGTCATTACCGGCGATGCGCTGCAGGTTTGAGCTGAGCGCGCTAGTGTCTCGCCAGCGGAAAGATCGGCAGACACATCTCCAGAATTAGCGGCAGAGAGAAGGCCAACCATGCTCACAGGACATGACAATCGGACGCGCTGGTGGCGAGCCGGCGCGGTATTCGTGATGGCGGGTGCACTGACTGTGTCGGGTTGCTCCAAGACCAGCGAGTCCGGCTCCGGCAGCGGAGCAGGATCGACGGCATCGACCACGGCGGTTCAGGCGCAGAAGGTCGACGAGATCGCCGCCACCGTGCCCGAGAACATCCGCAACGCCGGGAAGCTGGTCGTCGGTGTCAACATCCCTTACGCGCCCAACGAGTTCAAGGATGCTGAGGGCAAGATCGTCGGCTTCGATGTCGACCTGGTGAACGCGGTGGCGGCCACCCTCGGCCTCACCGCGGATTTCCGTGAGGCCGACTTCGCCAAGATCATCCCGTCCATCCAAGGCGGCACCTTGGACATGGGTATGTCCTCATTCACCGATACCAAGGAGCGGCAGCAGTCCGTCGACTTCGTCGACTACTTCTCGGCAGGCACGCAATGGGCTCAGCGCCCGAACATGCCGATCGATCCGAATAATGCGTGCGGCAAGAAGGTAGCGGTGCAGGCAACCACGGTGCAGGAGACGGAAGAACTTCCGGCTAAGAGCAAGAAGTGTGTCGACGCCGGCCAGCCGGAGATCCAGATCGTCAAGTTCGACAGTCAGGACGCCGCAACCAACGCGGTGGTTCTCGGCCAGGTCGATGCGATGTCGGCCGACTCACCGGTGACGGACTACGCCATCAAGCAGAGCAACGGAAAGCTGGAAGCTGCCGGGGAGATCTTTGAAGCGGCGCCCTACGGGTGGCCGGTGAAAAAGGGCTCGCCGCTGGCGGAGTCGTTGGTCAAGGCGCTGGAACATCTGATCCAGACCGGTGACTACAAGACCATCGCCACCAACTGGGGTGTCGAGAAGGGCATGATCGACAAACCGGTCATCAACGGCGCCACAAGCTGAACGCCGTGACGGCCGCCGGCGTGTCGGCTCCGCCGCCCATCGACGCGGTGCCGCTTCGGCATCCGTGGCGGTGGGCGGGGGCGGCCGTCATCATCGTTCTGCTCGGCTTGTTCGTCTATGGCGCTGCGACGAACACCGCCTACGGGTGGTCCACGTACGGGGAGTACCTGTTCAATCATCGGATCCTGCTCGGTGTCTCGAACACCCTGCAACTCACGGTGTACGCGATGGCGCTTGGCGTCGCGCTCGGCATCGTCCTGTCGGTGATGCGACTGTCACCCAATCCGGTGTTGCAGTCGGTGGCCTGGGCCTTCCTGTGGGTATTCCGCGGCACCCCGGTCTACGTGCAACTGGTGTTCTGGGGTCTGATCCCGACGATCTATCAGAACATCCAGATCGGTGTTCCGTTCGGACCGTCGTTGTTCCACCTCAACCTGCAGAGCCTGTCCATTCCATTCTTGTTGGCCGTGATCGGACTGGGCCTCAATGAGGCTGCCTACATGGCCGAAATCATCCGCGCGGGAATCACCTCCGTGCCGGAGGGACAGTCGGAGGCCTCGACGGCCCTGGGTATGTCGTGGGGAATGACGATGCGCCGCACCGTCCTTCCGCAGGCGATGCGGGTGATCATTCCGCCCACCGGCAATGAACTCATCAGCATGCTCAAGACCACCTCGCTGGTGACCGCGGTGCCGTACTCCTACGATCTCTACAGCATTGCCTCACGAGAGATCGCCGCCCGCACCTTTGAACCAGTCCCGCTCCTGTTGGTCGCCGCGACCTGGTACCTGATCATCACGAGTGTGCTCATGGTGGGTCAGTACTACCTCGAGAAGTACTTCTCGAAGGGCATCTCCCGGCAACTCACAAACAAGCAGTTAGACGCTCTCGCAAAGGCACAGACCGAGGCCGGTCACGTATGACGCCGATGGTGCGGGCCGAGCAGGTCTGCAAGAGCTTCGGCGCGCTGACGGTGCTCAAAGGCGTGACACTGTCGGTGGAGCGCGGGCAGGTGCTCGTTCTCGTCGGGCCGTCGGGTTCGGGGAAATCGACCTTTCTGCGGTGCATCAATCATCTGGAGACGGTGTCGGCCGGTCGGCTCTACGTTGACGAACAACTGGTCGGTTATCGCGAGTCCCGCGACAAGTTGTATGAGATGTCCCCGCGGGAAGCCGCCAAGCAGCGCCGCGATATCGGGATGGTGTTTCAGCATTTCAACCTGTTTCCGCACCGCACCGCACTGGACAACATCACTGAGGCACCGGTGCATGTCAAAGGCGTCAAGAAGTCAGAGGCACTGATCCGTGCCCGCGAATTGCTGGGCACGGTGGGCCTGGCCGATAAGGCCGACGCCTACCCTGCGCAACTCTCCGGTGGCCAGCAGCAACGGGTGGCGATTGCCCGGGCCCTGGCCATGGATCCCAAGCTGATGCTGTTCGACGAGCCCACCTCCGCGCTGGACCCGGAGTTGGTGGGCGAGGTGCTGGCCGTGATGAAGACGCTCGCCGCCGCCGGCATGACCATGATCGTGGTGACCCACGAGATGGGGTTCGCCCGTGAGGTCGCCGACGAACTGGTGTTCATGGACGGCGGTGTCATCGTGGAGAGCGGGCCGCCCCGCGAGATCCTCGCCAACCCTCAGCACGATCGCACCAAGGCGTTCCTGTCGAAGGTGATGTAGCTCGTCGGGTCAGCCGGTTCGACTTGCGATCCGGCCTGCCGGTCCGGCTATGGGTTCGGAGTCGCCTCGGGTGAGTCTGCTGGTCGGCTTGCGATCGACGAGATACCAGGTGCGCAT